>NZ_JBFUKU010000190.1:0-10984 GCF_056400685.1 Pseudomonas sp. P5_A12
CAAAAGGCTCGCCCCGAGCGTCCGGCCCCTCGCTAAGGCTCGGCGTTCCTTCGCTCCGGTATCCATCCGGGGACACTGCCCTCCGGTCTGCTTCGCTACGACCTACATGCAGCGTGTTCGACTGCGTCGAACGGCGCTACGCGCCACTCCCCGGATGAACACCTCCACTCAGCCTCCCGAGGGGGCGGGTGAATCAAAAGCCCAAGATCAAAAGCTTTCAGGCGAGCTAACGCTCGGCCTGTTGAGTGGTGGGAAGCAAGGGCTGTACGCCGATCTATTGTAGGAGCCTGGCTTGCCAGCGATGGCGGCCGGACAGCCGAGCAATTCCCAACAGATGTACATCATTCCCGGTAGGAGCTGGCTGCCCGCGATGGCGGCCTGACAGCCGACCAATTGCTAGCAGATGTACATCTCATTGTGGGAGCTAGCCTGCTAGCGAAGGCGGCCTGACAGCCGCCAATTGATAACAGATGTACATCATTCCCCTGTGGGAGCTGGCTTGTCGGGTCGCCGCATCGCTGCGATGGCCGCCTCACTACCACCCCATCTCCACTGGGCACAAACAAAAAAACCGCGACCTTCCCCCAAAGGTCGCGGTTTTTTATGCCACGCGATTATTGCTGTAGCACTGTTGCCTGGTTGGCGTTACCGATTTGCTGCACCGTGGCCAATTGGGTAGTGCCGCTTTGGTCAATACTGGCAACGTTGCCGGTACCGCTCTGGGTCACATAGGCCACGTTCAATGACCCGGACTGGATGTACTCGGTGCTGTTGCCAGTACCATTGCTGCTGCCTTGAGCCAGGTTGCTGGTGCCGCGCTGGTCGGCGATGAGGATGTTGTCGCTGCCGTTCTGGTCGAAATACAGCTCGTTGTAGGAATCAGCCTGGGTGAAGTTGGCGACGTTGTCGGTGCCGTTCTGGTAGACGGTTGCAGTCTGGGTGCTGCCGTACTGGCCACCCGCCTTCGGACCTTGCCATTCGCTGGCGTAGACCTTGTTGCCGGTACCCACCGAGTTGGCGGTAAGCACATGGCTGTCGCCGCTTTGATAGGTGAAATGAACGTTGTTCGTGCCCTGTTGATACAGCGCCACGCTCGAGCCGATGGATTCGTACTGGTCGGCATAGATCGCGTTGAGGTTGCCGACTTGCAACACTGTCGCCACGTTGTTTGCGCCGAAGCTTTGGTCAACCACGGTTTCGTTGGTCTGTCCGATCTGATTGATGGTGGCCTGGCTGGCGAGTTGGCTTTCTTGCCAGACTTCGGTGCCGTTCGCGCCGCCTTGCTGGGTGATTGTCAGCGTACCGCCCTCGCCGTTGCGCTGGTCGCCATAGGCATAGTTATCGTTGCCACTCTGGTTGATGTTGATCTGGCCGCCCACGTGGAACACCTGTTCGGCGGTGCCGTAGTTGGTGTTGCCAAACTGGACGACCGTTGCGGTGTTCCCCACGCCCGGATCAAGCTGTTCGATGAAGGCTTCGTTGTTCTCGCCTTGTTGGTGGGTCGTGGCGGTCGTGCCGTCCTGATTGTCCTGGAAGATGATCGAGGAGTTGCCGTTGCCTTGCTGTTGTTGCAGTACCTGGCCGCTACCTGCGCCAACCGACTGGCTGGCATGGGTGTTGTTGAACGTGCCGGCCTGTTGCTGGGTGATGGTGCTGCCGTTTTCGAACAGTTGCTCTGCGTAGCCGGCGTTGAATTCACCGACCTGGGTCTGTTGGATAGTGCTGGTGGCGTTGTCCTGCGACGTCATCGCATCGTTGCCCGTTCCGGTCTGCTGCTGAGTGACTGTGCTGAAGCTGGCCGCGGTCTGTGTCACGTTGGCGATGTTGGAATCGCCGTTCTGATTCTGGATGGACGTGCTGTCGTCGGCCATCGCCTGGGCACTGACCATGACCAGAATGGCGGCGGCAAGGGGTTTCAGTTTGAACATGATGGAACCTCCAAAGTGGTGCAGTGCTTTAGCGATATTGTTTGACCGAGACGCTCATGCCGTTCCCGGACTGGCTCACGGCGCTGGAAAGCCCCGTGCCCGCCTGGTCGATGCTTGCGTCGTTGTTGTTGCCGTTCTGGGAAATCTGCGCACGGTTGTGGCTGCCGGTTTGGGTGATGTCGGCGTTGTTGCCGTAACCCTGTTGGTTGATCATTGCCATCAGGTCGCTGCCTTGTTGCAGGATGTAGGCTTCCTGGTTACTGCCCGACTGGACGATGGTGCCGAGCAACGACTGGCCGTTCTGTTGCAACAACGCAATGTTGGCCTGGCCGTTCTGGTCGATCAGCGCGTGCTGGCCAACCGGGGGTGGTAATTCTCCGAGGTCGCCACCGGGACCCAGGTCGTTGTTTTCCATCAAGTCATCGGCGCGCACGCCCGCACTGCTGCAAAGCAGAAGCAGGCAGAGCAGGGCGGCGGTCGACGTTTTCATGGTTCAGTCCTTTACGATGAGGTCGCCCCACCCACCCGAATGGCGGGTGGGGCGAGGGCTCAGTTCGCGACTACCGATACTGAGCGTACGGAGCCTTGGGAGGAGCGGATGGTGGCCGTCGGGTTAGCTGACGGGATCACCGCGGTGGTGTTGCTCACCGTCAACCGCCAGCGACCGGTCAGCGGTACCGTGGTGGTGCCCAGGGTTACCAGCCCGGTCGGGGTGGTGACCTGTATGGTGATGGTGTTGCCGGTGGTCACCGATGAGGTGCCCGCAAAGTCCCAGGTGAAACGGTTGTTGGAGCGTGCCGACACCGTGGCCGTGGTCACCGCGAAAGTTTCCGCAGCAGGCCTTGGCGAGACTTGCACCGTGACTGTGGCCGGCGTCGACGAGGCGCCCAAGCTGTCCCGGGCGAGGTAGGTGAAGGTGGTGGTGAAGGCCGTGGTCACCGTGCCCGGTGGGGTGTAGGTGATAACGGTGCCGTCGGTGGTGACGGTGCCGCGTCCGGTCGCCGGTTGAGTCACGATGGCTGCGCTGAGCGGCACGTTGCCTTCCGGATCGGTGTCGTTGGCCAGCACGTTGATGGGAATCGCCACGCCCAGGGTCGAAACGGCATCGTTGACCGCAGTCGGTGGCCGGTTAGGCGCCACGGTGATGGTCACCGTCGCTGGCGTGGTCGAGGCCAGGCCTTTGGCGTCTTGAGCCTTGTAGTTGAAGGTCACGGTCATCGGCGCGTTGACGACGGCTGGCGGGGTGTAGACCACCGATGTGGTGCCGCTCAATGCCACGCTGCCTTGTGCGGCAGGCAGTTGAGTCAGCCCCGTGATGGTCAGTGGCGTGTTGCCGTCCGGGTCGCTGTCGTTGGTCAGCAGGTTAAGGGTGACTGGCACGCCGAAGCTGGTGCTGCCGGTGTCGTTGACGGAAAGCGGCGCCTGGTTCTCACCGACTTCCGGTGCTTTGCCCACGACTACGACGGGCTCGGTGTCACTGCCGCCCGCGGCGGATTTGATTGTCACGGAGGCAGGTGGCTGGGTCAGGTCGGAGACGGTCAGGCTTTGCAGGGTGCCGGACTTCGACAGACGTCCATAGCCCTGAGCGACCATATCCGGCACCGCCACTTCGTCACTGGAGGAGGCTTCGATCAGCAGTTTGTGATCGTTCCAGCTGTAGCGAGCGGTGCGGATTTTCACCACGTCAGAGAGCTTGCTCGACACTGCTGTAGGGCGGGTAGAGCCCGTCGGGTTGGTGGCGGTGACCACCACGACCGGAGGCACGAGGCCGTTGACCAGATGCTTGCCGAAGAACTGCCCGTCGCTGCCGCCTGTCAGAGTGGTCAGGCATGGCGAAAGCGGTGGGCCGGGCACGAGAGCGATGCTTTCACGGAAGCACAGGGTCGAGCTGATGTCCGCTTTGGCAAAGACTTCGACTTGAGTGTTGGAGCCTGTACGGCGATAGGTGGCGCGGTCAATGGTCACTGGCGTTTGTGCACGGTTGTCGAGGACTTTACCGGCCACGGTGAACAGGGAGGTCTCAATGGTTCCGGCCGGGCCCTGGATCCGTAGGAAGTTGGTGTTGAAGGGGCTGCCGGTGACCGCTTCAGTGAGGTTCGGGTCGCCGACGAAGGTTTCGATGGCCCCGGTGTCCGGGTTCACTTCGGTGTATGGACCGCTGATGCTGCGCAGGAATGGCCCGATGGCCCCGCCCACGGCACCACTGAAATTGCCGGGAGCACCAATGCCGATATCTCGGGTGATGTTGATCGCCCGACGTCCGGGGGCGGTGACATTGACGGTTTCGACGCCGTAAGGGTGGGTGATGGTATAGACCCCGGCGGTGGGGATGTTCACCCGGATACGAATCCGCGCGAAGCTTTGCTGATCGCCATCGATAGGGTTTTCCGAGGCGAATGCCGCTTCGATCCCGGCGACATAAGCGTCCACTCCGTAGCCGGCGGCGTTGTTAGGGATGGTGGTCTCGGCGAGGAACCAGAACGCTTCCGGTGGCCAGTTGTCGGGGAACACCATTGGCTGGGTATCGTCGAAGATCCCCGGTTCCGGCAACAGGGTACACATGTAGGCCGGTGGCACGCTGACCGCTACTCGCGAGCTGGCAGCCCGGGACTGGCAGAGTTCCATCGACAGCAGATTTTTGTCCTGATACCACATGGGGAATTTCCCCGTGGCAAAGGTGTAAGGCCCTGGGTCGACCGCGGCGAGTTGCGCGAATGCGCTCCCAGACAGCGAAAGTGTCAGTCCCAAGGCGTTGAGCGCCAAGCGTGGCCAATTGTTCATGATGCCTCCTGATGAGGATCTGCGCATGTGAGCGTTCATTGCACGATGACCACTTCTTCGGTATCACTGCCGCCATTGGATGACGACACCTGAACCTTGGCTGGCGGATTCGGCGAGAGGCCGGTGGACAGGGCCTTCGTCGCCCCGTCGCCAATCAGGGAGCCAATCGGGACACCGGTGCCAGTACTGGCGGTGAGTACCGGTGGCGAGGTTTCATCACTGGTGGAGGCCTCGATGGTTATTTGCCCGGTGCTCAACTTGTATTCGGCGCGTGAAATCACCACCAGGTCGGTCAAGGGCAAGGGCAAGGTCGTTGGCGTACTGCTGGCGATGGCCAGATGGTTGTCGGCGGTCACTTGCAACGTACTCGGCAACGTTGGATTGTTAGAGGACTGGGCGTACCAGCTACCGGTGGTGTTGGCTTCGGTGAGATTCAACGCCGGGCTGTTGCTGTCCAGGGTCACTGTGGCCGGTGGTGGTGGGGCCAGCACAAACACATCCTGTTGGGCCTCCACGGCGCTGGTGCCGGCATGCCGCGAGTAGGTACTGCGCTGGGCGATCATCGGAGTCGGGCGGACTACGGTCGACAATTTGCCGGAGATAGAGAACACATCGGTGCGCAAGTCCAGGCCGTTGGGGCCTTCGATGCGGATGAAGTTGGTGTTGAACGGGCTGCCGGTGACGGCTTCCGAGAGGTTCGGGTCGCCGATGAATTTATCTGCAGAACCGGTGACCGGGTTAGTCTCGGTATAGGGGCCGTTGACGCTGCGCAGGAACGGTCCGACATCACCCTTGAGCGCGCCGTCATAGGTTTTTGGTGAGCCGATACCAATGTCCCGGGTCATGTTGATCGCCCGCCGCCCGGGGGTAGTGATGTTGAAGACCTCGACACCGTAGGGGTGGGTAATGACATAGGTGCCGGCGGTGGGCACATCGACACGAACGCGGATGCGGGCGAAACTGACCTGGTCACCGTCGACGGGTTCATCGGCGGCGAAGGCGGCTTCGATGGCCGCTCCGTAGCCCAGATCGATACCCCTGGCCACATCGACGATCGCGCCATCGGCGGTGAACCAGAAGGCTTCATCGGGAAAGTTGGTCGGGAAGACCACCGGTTGTGCATCGTCGAAGACGCCAGGGGTCGGCAGCAAAGTACACATGTAGCTCGGCGCGCCTGGAGCGCTGGGAACCCTGGAACTGACAGCCTTTGACAGGCACAGGTCGAGGGTTCGTCCATGGGTGTCTTGATACCAGGCGGCGAAACCGCCGTTGGCTGGCAAATAGACTCCGAGGTTCCCGGGGTCCACAGCAAACAGCGCAGCCTGGGCAGCGCCTTGGGCTAGAGCGGTCACGACCAGAGCGATCGTGGTTTTGGACAGTAAAGGGTGCATGTGTATTCCCTCTATCAGAAGACCTGCCCCATGGGGGACGAGTSAGTTGACAGGGCTTTGGCAACTTCCATACCAACTTTTAAAAACGCCTGCACAGGCCCGTAACGAAGGGCCTGTAGCACCGTTGCGGCTAAATCGTGGAGGGCGCCGAAGCGGGCGACTGCCCCCAGTGTTGGGGGTAGATGGGGGCGTCGGGGTGGGCCGGGAAAGAGGGGGGGGAACACGGGAAACGGGGCAAACATCGAGTAGTGGGCTATAACCCTATATGGGAAGTCGGGGAAACACGTCCATGAATATCCAAGCATCACCCCTTCAAAAAGAAGAGGGCGATCTTCGCCTTAGGTTGCGCAAACCACCGTTCAATCTGCTGCGCTGGTTTTCGCTGATCAGCATGGCGGTGATCGGCACAGTGGCCGTGGCGCTGGGCGCAGTGTCCACGCGTTTTGTAATTACCGAGAGCGTGCAGCGGGATGCATTACTGACGTCGCAGTTCATTCAAGCGATTGCTGCAGCCGAAGTACGTCATGTGGCCATACCCAACGTGCGGACCATGGGCGAGTTGCTCGACCCGCGCAAAGACAAGGATTTTCCCGATGTCGATCCACTGGCCCGTGCCAGTGCCCGAGGTGAGTTTCTCGACCATATCGAACATTTGCCCGATGTGATCCTGGCCAACATCTATGCCCCGGACCGCATGGTGATCTGGTCCACCAACCCGGAGTTGATGGGCACCACGGTCCATACCGACGAGGACCTCAATAAGGCGTTTGGCTCCAAGACTCCGGTGTCCGCCAGCTATCACAGCATAGACAAGGCGCGCATTGAGCAGAAGTTCATCACGCCGCCGGACCACATCTTCATTGAGAATTACATTCCGCTGTTCGATGCCGACCAGGAAAATGTCACCGCGATGGTCGAGATCTACAAGGAACCCAAGGACTTGATCGACCGCATGGAGCGCGGCATGGCAATGATCTGGATGGCCACGGCCCTCGGGGGAGGGCTGATCTACCTGGGGTTGTACTGGATCGTACGGCGGGCGGCGATTCTGTTGGAATCGCAACAAAAACAACTGATCACCAACGAAACCTTTGTCGCCCTCGGGGAGATGTCTTCGGCGGTTGCCCATAGCCTGCGCAACCCGTTGGCAACCATTCGCTCCAGCGCCGAACTGGCGCTTGAGTTCGACAGTGGTCCGGCCCACAAAAACATCAACGACATCATCGGTCAGGTCGATCGCATGTCGAAATGGGTCCGGGAGTTATTGCAATCCTTGCGGCCGCTCAACGACGAAGCGGAGCCGGTGAACCTGGTCGCGTGCCTGCATGACAGTCTTTTGGCCTTCGAACATCAGATCGCCAAGGAAAAAATTCACGTGGTCTTCGAGCCGAAGGAGACGCCGATGGTGCTGAGCCAGCCAGTGCAGCTGACGCAGATCCTCAACAGTCTGGTGGCCAACGCCCTGGAAGCCATGGACAAGGAGGGCACGCTGACGCTCGCGCTGGAACCGACCGATCCCGCAGGTATTTGTTTGATCCTCAGTGACACCGGTAAAGGCATGAACGAGGAGCAGCGCAGCATGGCGTTCCGCCCATTTTTTACCACCAAGCAAGGCGGGCTGGGTGTCGGGCTGGTGCTGGTGAAACGAATCATGGAGCGTTGTGGTGGTTCAGTGACCCTGGACAGCCGCGAAGGCGAGGGCACGACCGTCCGCTTGTCGTTCAAACGAATTRCCTGACAATGGGTATGAACTTTCCCCGCTAGCGGGTGTCACGCCCCAGTCGTTTTTTTCGCGGTATGGCACATTGATGTTGATAAGCCATTGTTTTGCTAAGTGTTAATGCTTTTGTTAAAAACTGTTACAAATCTGGCGAGGTCTTTGCAATTCCCCCATCACCCCTTCACACGTTCGAGGCGGTTGATGATGGATAGCAAAGCGCGTTTTTCCTTCAAGTGGATTGGCCTTGTGACGCCTCTGAGCGTCCTTTTGACGATGACGCTGGGCACAGCAAATCTGCGTGCCAGCCCAATCGATGACGAGCGACAGCCTGAACCCTCCGACCCTTCGGCTTACTACGACGAACCGGCTGACGAACCTGCGGCGTTGAACGCGATTTTGACCATGCCTGAGGCCAACCAGGACGCTTTCGATTTGCCCGATGGCAACAAAGGCAGTCGCGAAGAAACGCGTGTCGAGAACGCTTTGCCGCCCGCGCAGCAGACCAGTTACAACTACCCCACCAATGGCAGGCCGAGCCCGCTGTATGGCGCTCTGCCATTCACTCAGCAGATGGTGCTGTTTGAAGAGTTCGGCCCGGAAAAACTCGACCCCACCACACCGGCGGCGCCCCTGAGTTTCCCACCCGCAGCGATTGGCCCGTTGCCACAGCAAGACCCGACCAGTGCGGCCCGCAGTGCGCCACCAAGCGCGGCACTCGATGCCTTCATGCGTCAACCGGGGCTGACGCCGTTCCCCAGCCAGTTCTCCAACGTGGTGGACCGCAACCCATGGCAGGCGCAGATCGAGCAGTTCCTCAACCGCCATATCGGCTCGTCGGCTGAAGGTCGTCCGCCAGGAAAGGGCTGGTCGCATCAACGCTGGAACGAGTTCTACCCGCAACTGGCTTACAAAACCGTGCAAACCGGGGCCAGGCTCAACACCGGTTGGCGTGACAGCCTGCAGATGCACCACTACGCCGTGGGCGAGTTCGGCCCTGGTGGCCTTTATCACAACGTCGCCGGCGTGCCGGCAACGGATGGCACCTCCAAAGGTGTCGATCCGCGTTTCCACCCGAACATGCCAGTGCAGAATCACAACTCGGTCTGGACCTTCGATGGCACCTTGCCGCCAAAATTGCTGATGGTGCGTTACGGCCAACCAGTATTAATGCGCCACTACAACGGCTTGCCGATCGACCCGTCGGCCAACATGGGTTTTGGTTTGCACACCATCAGTACCCACGAACACAACGGTCACGCACCGGCAGAAAGCGATGGTTATGCCAACGCGTTTTTCTTCCCGGGGCAGTATTACGACTATCGCTGGCCGATCCAGTTGGCCGGTTACGACACCATCAACACCGACGCACACGATCCACGCGCGGCATTCCCTTGCTCGCCTGGCGAAACCCTGTGGACCAATGACGTCAGCCCGAGCCGCAAGACCTGCGAAAACGGCACGATCAAGATCCGTGGCGACTATCGCGAAACCATGAGCACTCACTGGTTCCACGACCACATGCTCGATTTCACCGCGCAGAACGTCTACAAGGGCAACGCGGCGATGATGAACTACTACAGCGCCCTGGACCGTGGCAACGAATCGGTGAACGACGGCGTCAACCTGCGTTTCCCCAGCGGCAGCGCCTTGCCGTGGGGTAACCGCGACTACGATGTCAACCTGGTGTTCGCCGACAAGGCATGGGATCAGAACGGTCAGCTGTGGTTTAACCCGTTCAACACCGACGGCTTCCTCGGTGACCAGGTGCTGGTCAACTGGCAGTGGAAACCCACCCTGGACGTGCGTGCCCGCAGCTATCGGTTCCGCATGCTCAACGGTTCGGTGTCGCGCTACTTCAAACTGGCGCTGGTGCGTGAAATCAAAGGCACCAGTGGCGAGTTCCAGGGGCCTAAAGGCTCGGGTGTGTCCTATGCCCGTGTGCCGTTCCACATGATCGGCAACGACGGCAACATCATGGAACATGCCGTGCCCTTCGACGGCACCATGGACCTCGACGCCGATGGCGATAAAAAGAACCACAACGCCATCCTGCCGACCCAAGGCATTGCCGAGCGCTTTGACATCATCGTCAACTTCGCCAAAAACGGCATCAAACCGGGGGATAAGATATTCTTTGTCAATCTGTTGGTGCATGACGATGGTAAAGGCCCGAAAGAGCCGGAGTCGCTGGCCGACGTGCTCTCCGAAACCTACAAGGCGGTGATCAAGCAAACCAGTAATGGCCCGAAATGGGACAGGGGCGATCCGGGCGTGGGCAAAGTCTTGCAACTCAACGTCAAGGCCTACACCGGTCAGGACCTGTCTATGGACCCTGTAGCGTATGAACCGGCCAAACCGGGTAAAGCCGAAGGCCTGGTGATGATCCCGCTGAAGATCCATCGCGACAATGCGGCCGACAAGGCGCTCCTGGCTCAGGCTCGTCACCGGACCTTCATTTTCGGCCGTTCCGACGGCACCGATGAAGCACCGTGGACGGTCAAGACCGATGGCGGCTTCGGCTTCCACATGGACCCAAGACGTTTGAACACCGCCATACCGTTGTCTACCGGTCCCACCGATGGCGGGGCCGCCGGTTTCGGCACCCTGGAGGTCTGGAACATTAAAAACGGCGGCAGCGGCTGGAGTCACCCGGTGCATGTACACTTCGAGGAGGGGATTATTCTCAGTCGCGGCGGCAAGGCGCCACCGGAGTGGGAAAAATGGGCACGCAAGGATGTGTATCGCATCGGCTCGGAAAAAGATGGCCTGGACAACGTCGAGGTGGCCATCAACTTCCGCGAGTTCGCCGGGACTTACATGGAGCACTGTCACAACACTCAGCATGAGGACAACTCGATGCTGCTGCGTTGGGACATTGAGAAGCCCGGGCAATTCCRGTTGATGCCGACACCGCTGCCGAGCTGGGATGGTGTGCGCTACGTCAACTCTGCCGCGCTGCCAACCTTCCGCACTGGTGACGGCTTCGGCCCTAAAGTACCAGTCCAATAAAACGCCGCGAGGGAGCCGACATGAGCATGAGCATGAACATGAAAACACCGAGCTCCCGAGCCTTGGGCATGCACCTGATATTGGTATTGGTCAGCTGTCTGCTGGCCAGTCAGGTGCTGCTGGCCCATGAAGGTGCGCTGTCGCCGACGCAGGAG
>NZ_JBFUKU010000191.1:0-10909 GCF_056400685.1 Pseudomonas sp. P5_A12
GTTTACGACTGCTKCGCAGCCGGACGCAGCCTCGCGGGCTCGGCAGCTGCTACAAGGGAATTGTGTTTTGGCGAAAAGCAGGCATAAAAAAGGGCTCCTCGAAGGAGCCCCTGGGCCGAAGCCCGCCGTCCGGATGGGACGTGCGTGGTTAATTCAGTCAGTCATCAGATTGTCGTGTCGGAGTGTTAGGCCCTGTAATTAATTGCCGACGGCGTGAAGTTCGTTGAGTCTGTGGATTCCCGCAGTGCCGGTCATACCGTCCCAGTTGTCGCCGCGTCCCTCGCGCCAGCCGTTAATCCAGGCTTGGCGTACTGACGGTAGAGTAAATGGGCAAAGCTCACGGGATTTGCCACCAACGCCATATTGATATCCGCGCAAAAATGCTCTTTCCAACGGATCACGCTTAAGTCTTCTCATAGGGTGTTGCCCTCACTTGTTGACTGTATTCATCGCGTAGACCTCAATCGAGGTCTGGCAGAAAAAAACTCTGCCGTTGGGGCTCGCTGCCGGCGTCGCGAGCCAAGGTGTCGACGTCGTTGCGGCGTCAACCTGAGTTGAGTTCTAACCAATGCGTCACATCGAGGGAATGATCGTTTTGTCATAAGGACGTAACGATAAAGATGCTATGGCGATAAGTAACACCATGTTTGGCCCTTATTTGTTGGAAAAGCCCTGTATGATCGGCGCCCCGCAGGATGACGGGGTTAATCCTAAGTGAGAATGACTTCTGTTGCGTGGGAGCATTATTCGACGAAGGGTCGACTTATGACATTTTGTTGCATCAACTTTTTTATCTGCCTGTGCATCTAAGCTCTTCTAACCTGAGCAGCACAGGTGGGACGGCACACCTTCGTGCCACGCGGGCGCTCTTTTAGAAAAGCGCCTGATTGAAAACCGGATCGGCAATGCGTTGCCGGTTCACTTAGCTAAAGGCTCTGAAAATCCAATGTCCGATCAATTCGAAATCTTCCTCACTTGCCCCAAAGGCCTTGAAGGCCTGCTGATCGAGGAAGCCGTCGGGCTTGGCCTTGAAGAAGCACGTGAGCACACCTCTGCCGTGCGTGGCATGGCGACCATGGAAACCGCTTATCGCCTGTGCCTGTGGTCGCGTCTGGCGAACCGGGTGTTGCTGGTGCTCAAGCGTTTCCCGATGAAGGACGCCGAAGACCTGTACCACGGCGTGCTGGACATCGAATGGCAAGACCACATGCTCAACGCCGGTACCCTGGCCGTCGAGTTCAGCGGCCACGGCTCAGGCATCGACAACACCCACTTCGGCGCCTTGAAAGTCAAAGACGCCATCGTCGACAAACTGCGCACCCCGCAAGGCGACCGTCCGTCGATCGACAAACTCAACCCGGACCTGCGCATTCACCTGCGCCTGGATCGTGGCGAAGCGATTCTTTCCCTCGACCTGTCCGGTCACAGCCTGCACCAGCGTGGTTATCGCTTGCAGCAAGGCGCGGCACCGCTGAAGGAAAACCTCGCGGCCGCTATCCTGATCCGTTCCGGCTGGCCACGCATTGCGGCCGAAGGCGGAGCGCTGGCTGACCCGATGTGTGGTGTCGGTACGTTCCTGGTCGAAGCCGCGATGATTGCCGCCGACATGGCACCGAACCTGCGTCGCGAGCAGTGGGGCTTTACCCATTGGCTGGGCCACGTTCCGGCGCTGTGGAAAAAGCTTCACGAAKAAGCCACTGAGCGTTGCGCGGCCGGCCTGGCCAAGCCACCGCTGTGGATTCGCGGTTACGAAGCCGACCCGCGCCTGATTCAACCGGGCCGTAACAACGTTGAACGTGCCGGCCTGAGCGAGTGGATCAAGATCTACCAGGGCGAAGTCGGTACGTTCGAGCCGCGTCCGGACCAGAACCAGAAAGGCCTGGTCATCTGCAACCCTCCGTACGGCGAGCGTCTGGGTGACGAGGCGAGCTTGCTTTACCTCTACCAGAACCTCGGCGAGCGTCTGCGTCAGGCCTGTCTGAACTGGGAGGCCGCGGTGTTCACCGGCGCGCCAGACCTGGGCAAGCGCATGGGCATTCGTAGCCACAAGCAGTATTCGTTCTGGAACGGCGCGCTGCCGTGCAAGCTGCTGCTGATCAAGGTTACGCCTGACCAGTTCGTCACGGGCGAGCGTCGCACCCCGGAACAGCGCCAGGTCGAGCGCGAGCAGGCGGCCTACGATCAGGCGCCGAGCGAGCCAGAAGAGCGCAAATACAACAAAAACGGCAACCCGATCAAACCGGCACCGGCACCCGCACCGGTGATCGAGCAACCGCGCTTGAGCGAAGGCGGGCAGATGTTTGCCAATCGCCTGCAGAAAAACCTCAAGGCACTGGGCAAGTGGGTCAAGCGCGAAGGCATCGACTGCTATCGCGTGTATGACGCCGACATGCCGGAATACTCCATGGCCATCGACCTGTACCAGGATTGGGTCCACGTCCAGGAATACGCAGCGCCGAAATCCATCGATCCGGAAAAAGCCTCGGCACGCATGTTCGATGCCCTGGCTGCCATTCCGCAGGCCTTGAACATCGACAAGAGCCGCGTGGTGGTCAAGCGTCGCGAGCGTCAGAGCGGCACCAAGCAGTACGAGCGTCAGGCCGCGCAGGGCAAGTTCGTCGAGGTCAACGAAGCTGGCGTGAAGCTGCTGGTCAACCTCACCGACTACCTCGACACCGGGCTGTTCCTCGATCACCGTCCGATGCGCATGCGGATTCAGAAAGAGGCGGCCGGCAAGCGCTTCCTCAACCTGTATTGCTACACCGCGACGGCCAGTGTTCACGCGGCCAAGGGCGGCGCACGCACCACCACCAGCGTTGACCTGTCGAAAACCTACCTGGACTGGGCGCGCCGTAACCTGTCGCTGAACGGTTTCTCTGACAAGAACCGTCTGGAGCAGGGCGATGTGATGGCCTGGCTCGACGCTTGCCGTGACGAATACGACCTGATCTTCATCGACCCGCCGACGTTCTCCAACTCCAAGCGCATGGAAGGGATCTTCGACGTGCAGCGCGATCAGGTGCAGTTGATCGACTTGGCCATGGCGCGTCTGGCGCCCGGTGGTGTGTTGTATTTCTCCAACAACTTCCGCAAGTTCGCCCTTGAGGAAAACCTCACCGAGCGTTACGCCGTTGAAGAAATCACCGCCCAGACCATCGATCCGGATTTCGCCCGTAACGGCAAGATCCACCGTGCCTGGAAAATCACTGCGCGTTGACACCTGAACGGCGGATCCACAGAGCCTTGATTTTTAAAGGCTCTTTGGATTCTTTCAGTGCTGGTCAAATTAATGGCTAATAGCTATAACTCTTTGCATGGCCAATGGGTTTTCCCGCACCTGGCGTTTCGAGTTGCGTCTATGTCGTTGCACGCCGTGCGCCCCAGGATCCTGGGAATCATCAGCGAAGATGCGTCGGCCTGGCTGGTCGCGCTGCTGGTATTGATTATGGGTGGTGTTCTTACGGGAATACTCGCCTGGTCGACGCTCAATGTATTTAACCATCAACTCAAGCAACGCTTCCAGCTGCTGGCCAATGAGCGTTTTAGCCGCATTGAAGAACGTTTCGTAGACCAGGAGCAGCGCCTCGACGGCCTGCGCCGGTTCTTCTCTAATTCCAGGTCGGTCTCCCTCGAGGAGTTCGACGGTTACACCCAAGCCCTGTTGCACCGGACTCAAGCCTATGAATTCGCGGCCCGAGTGACGCGTGCCGAGCGCGCGGAATTCGAGCGCAAGGCGCGGGACGAGGGATTGCGCGACTTCACCATTCGTGAACTTGACGGCAACGGTCAACTGCAATTGGCCGCTGAACGCGATGAATACGTGGCGGTGCTTTACAGCCAGACGCAAAGTCGATTGGGCCCACTGCTGGGTTACGACTTGCTGACCGAGCCGATGCGTCGATCAACCGTTGAGCGGGCGGACAAACCGGGCGCTATGGCGGTGTCGCAGCCGATGCATCTGGTCAGTATCGACCCGGCCAATGCGCGTGGCGTGCTGTTGGTGGCCCCGGTGATGCTGCGCAACATGCCAAGCGCTGCGGGGGCAAAACCCGACGGATATGTCATGGCAGTGATCAGCATGCGCCAGTTACTGGCTAATGGATTGCCGGATTCCATGCACGACTATCTCTCGGTGCGCATACTCGACTTGTCGATCGACGAGCAGCAAGGAGTACTTTACGAATCCTTCAACGGACCGGCGGCCAGTGATTTGTTCGCGAGCCGGCTGTTGCGACTGGCTGATCACGATTATCAAGTCAATATCAGGCCGAGCGAAGCCTTTATAAAAGCCAACCATTCCTCGGTGAAGACCCTGGTGGTGCTAGGTGGGTTGCTCAGTCTGCTGCTCAGTGTGTTGTTGTACGTGTTGGTCAGTCAGCGTCAGCGCGCGCTGAAAATGGTGGAGCAGCGGACCGAGGAATTACGTGCTCGCGAGCAGGAGTTACGTGGCACTCACGGCCAGTTGCGTGGCGTGTTGAATGCGGCCACTCAGGTGGCGATCATCGCCACCGACCTGCGCGGGATCATCAATACGTTCAACGCCGGTGCCGAGCAGATGCTGGGTTATGCCAGCATCGAGGTCGTGGGGCGCATGACTCTGGAAAACCTGCACTTGCGCCGGGAGTTGGTGGTGYGGGCGGCGGAATTGAGTGCGCGGTATGGCAAACCGATTCCGACCAGTCAGGCGATGTTGGTCAAAGGGGGCGAAGAGGGCGGGCACGAGACGCGGGAGTGGACGCTGGTGCGCCGCGATGGCAGCCATTTGGCGGTAAACATGCTCGCGACCCCGGTGCTCGACGAGCAAGGTCTGTGGGTCGGTCACCTGGCGATCTGCATCGACATTACCGAGCGCAAACGCGTCCATGAGGCGCTGGCGGCGCGGGACCTGTTATTGAAAAAACTCAGCGCCCATGTGCCCGGTGGCATCTATCAATTCAAGATGGATTTCGACGGTCGCTACAGCGTGATCTATGCCAGCGACGGCATTCGTGAGATCTACGAACTCGAACCGGATGTGCTGTTGCTCGATGCCGAATCAATCTTCATGCGTATTCATCCACAGGACACGACCCGGGTCCGCGCCTCGATCCGGGCGTCGGCGGACACCCTCAGCCCGTGGCGCGAGGAATACCGTGTGCAGTTGCCCATGCGCGGCCTGCGTTGGGTTCGCGGTGAGGCGACCCCTGAAGAACTGCCCGGTGGCGGCGTGCTCTGGCATGGCTATATTTCCGACATCTCCGACTTGAAACGGGTGGAAGAAGAGTTGCGCGCGCTGTCGATCACCGACTCGCTGACCGGGATCCACAACCGCCGCTATTTCCAGGAGCGCCTGACCACCGAAATGGCTCGTGTCCAGCGTCGCGGGGGCAATTTGTCAGTGATCATGCTCGACATCGACCACTTCAAACGCATCAACGACCAGCATGGCCATGCCGAGGGGGATCGGGTGTTGCAGGCTGTGTGCGAGCGTATCGGTTATCGGCTGCGGCGCACGGATGTGTTTTGTCGCCTTGGGGGTGAAGAGTTCATGGTGCTCTGCCCGGACACCAATAGCGAGCAGGCGCAAGTGCTGGCCTTGCAGTTGTGGCAAGGGCTGCGCAGTTCACCGATCGATGGCGTCGGGATCATCACCGCGAGTTTCGGGATTGCCAGTTGGCGCGTCGGGGAGGGCGCGGATGCGCTGTTGCTGCGGGCGGATTCGGGGGTTTATGCGGCGAAGCTGGCTGGGCGGGATCGGGTTGAGACGCAGATAAACTAACGCCGGATGCGACCCTTGTGGGAGCGGGCTTGCCCGCGATAGCGCAATATCAGTCAACATTGATGTCGACTGACACGACCTCATCGCGGGCAAGCCCGCTCCCACAGTGAATCTCCAGTGTCTGGAGGATCGGGTTAAAGCACCGAAGCCGTTTCCGGCAGTTTCGGTTGGCGATACAGATCCAGCAGCACCTGATCCAGTACCGAAGACGCGCCAAACGGTGCCTTGTCGTTAAGAATCGCCACCACTGCCCAGGTGTTGCCATTGACGTCACGGCTGAAGCCGGAGATGGCGCGGACGGTGTTCAGGGTGCCTGTCTTGACGTGGGCTTCGCCGCGCATTGCGGTGGTTTTCAGGCGTTTGCGCATGGTGCCGTCGGTGCCGGCAATCGGCATCGAGCTGATGAACTCGGCGGCATACGGGCTGTGCCAGGCGGCTTGCAGCATGGCCGCCATTTCACGGGCGCTGACGCGTTCGGCGCGGGACAGACCGGAACCGTTCTCCATCACCAGATGCGGCGCCGTGATGCCTTTCTTCGCCAGCCACTGACGGACCACACGCTGCGCGGCTTTGGCGTCGTCACCGTCGGCGTCGGTGCGGTACTTCTGGCCCAGGCTCAAGAAAAGCTGCTGCGCCATGGTGTTGTTACTGTATTTGTTGATATCGCGGATGATCTCCGCCAGGTCCGGCGAGTAAGCCCGGGCCAGCAATTTGGCACCGCTTGGAGTGGGCGCCAATACATCCTTGCCCTGAATGCTGCCGCCCAGTTCTTTCCAGATGGCCCGCACAGCGCCAGCGGTGTAAGTCGCGTGGTCTAGCAGCGACAGGTACGTCTGGGAGCTGCAGCCATCGCCCAACTGGCCACCGACCGTCACGGTCATGCTGCCATCGGCCTGGGTCACCGGGTTGTAACGCACGCCACCGGTGCATTGCTTGGAGTTGACGGCTTTGACCTGGTTTTCGATGCGGATGCTGGCAATCGGCGGCTCCACCGACACCAGCACCCGGCCGTTGTCGTTGCGTGCCACAAAGCGCAGGGCTTTGAGGTTGACCATCAGCGAGTCGGGCTTGACCAGGAATGGCTTGTTGTCGTCATTGCCGTCATCATTGAACTCGGGCAATTGCGGTTGGGTGAAGAAATTGCGGTCCAGCACCAGGTCGCCGGTGATTTGCGTCACGCCGTTGGCGCGCAGATCACGCATCAGCAGCCAGAGTTTTTCCATGTTCAGCTTAGGATCGCCGCCACCCTTGAGGTAGAGGTTGCCGTTGAGGATGCCACCGCTGAGGGTGCCGTCGGTGTAAAACTCGGTTTTCCACTGGTGGTTTGGGCCGAGCATTTCCAGCGCGGCATACGTGGTGACCAGCTTCATGGTCGAGGCCGGGTTGACCGAGACGTCAGCGTTGAAAACGGTCGGGGTGCCTGGGCCGGTGAGTGGGATCATGACCAGCGACAAGGCGCTGTCCTGCAACTTGCTGGCCTTGAGGGCTTTTCGACGTTGGGCGAGAGCGCGGTGTTGATCGGTGCGGCGGAAACGGAAAAGGCCAGGGGAAGAATGAAACCGGCCAGCAACAATGGACGCAAAGACTTGATCATGTGCAGTAAAACCCTACGGGCGAGGGGAAAAAAACGAGGGCATGGCGATAAAATCCCTCAGTGGTCATGAAAGTGTCGGCATTATGCCCCAAGGCTTGAAGTCGTGTGCCGTGCCATACCCCTCTAATCCGCTATTTTTTTACCAGCGGTCATCCATGCACCCCAGAGAATCGGGCAATTAGTGGCTTAAACTGCTAAAGTGCCGCCCGTTATTACTTTTGAGGATTGTTCCAATGGCGACTAACCGTTCCCAGCGTCTGCGCAAAAAACTGTGCGTCGATGAATTTCAAGAGCTGGGTTTCGAACTGAACCTGGATTTCAAAGAAGATTTGGCTGATGAAGCCATTGATGCTTTCCTCGACGCGTTCCTGAAAGAAGCCATGGAAGCCAACGGTCTGGGCTATGTTGGCGGCGACGACTTCGGTCTGGTTTGCCTGCAGAAGCGTGGCTCGGTATCCGAAGAGCAGCGTGCTGCTGTTGAAGCCTGGCTCAAAGGCCGCAGCGAACTGACTGAAGCAACCGTCAGCCCGCTGATCGACGTCTGGTACCCGGAAAAGCCGATCAATCCGGTAGCTTGATGTCATAGCTTTTTGTCATAAAAGAAGCGGCGACCCAAGGGTCGTCGTTTTTTTATGTGCAAATTAAAGGCTCGCAGCCTCGTTTCACTCGACAGCTGCTACAGGGTGAACGCATTCCATGTGGCAGCTGTGTAGCAGGTGTGTAGCAGCTGTCGAGTGAAACGAGGCTGCGTGCTTTTGCTTGTCAAGCTTTACGCCAATTCAAAATCACCAGCGTCAACACCCCCGCAACAATCCCCCAGAACGCCGAACCGATGGAAAACAGCGTCAGCCCCGACGCCGTGACCATAAAGGTGATCAGCGCTGCTTCACGCTCCTTCACCTCGGTCATGGCGATGCTCAAGCCGTTGATGATCGAGCCGAACAACGCCAGCGCCGCAATCGACAGCACCAATTCCTTCGGCAATGCGGCAAACAGCGCCGCCAGCGTCGCGCCGAACACTCCGGCGATCCCGTAGAAAATCCCGCACCAGACGGCGGCCGTATAGCGTTTGTTGCGATCTTCGTGGGCATGCGGCCCGGTGCAGATCGCTGCGCTGATGGCCGCCAGGTTGATCCCGTGGGAGCCGAACGGTGCCAGTAGCAGCGAGGCGATGCCAGTAGTGGTGATCAGCGGTGAAGCCGGCACGGTATAACCATCGGCGCGCAAGACGGCGATGCCGGGCATGTTCTGCGAGGTCATGGCCACCACGAACAGCGGAATGCCGATACTGATGGTCGCGGCCAGGGAGAAGTGCGGTGTGGTCCAGACCGGGGTCGCCACTTCCAGATGGAAGCCACTGAAATCCAGCAGCCCCATAAACCCTGACAACGCCGTGCCGATCAACAGCGCGGCCAGCACGGCATAACGTGGCGACAGGCGCTTGACCAGCAGATAGGTGAAGAACATGCCCAGCACCAACCCGGTGCGATGTTGGGCGGCGACGAAAATCTCGCTGCCGATCTTGAACAGAATCCCCGCCAGCAGGGCCGCAGCCAGGGACGCCGGAATCTTCTTCACCAGCCGTTCGAAGCTGCCGGTCAAGCCACAGATGGTCACCAGGACTGCACATGTGATGTAGGCGCCGATGGCTTCGCCGTAACTCACACCGCCCAGGCTGGTGATCAGCAATGCTGCACCAGGTGTCGACCAGGCAATCGTTATGGGGGTGCGATAACGCAACGACAGGCCAATCGAGCACACGGCCATGCCAATCGAGATCGCCCAGATCCACGACGAAATTTGTCCGCTGGTCAGGCCAGCTGCTTGTCCGGCCTGGAACATCAGCACCAGGGAGCTGGTGTAACCGGTCATCATCGCGATAAACCCGGCGACGATGGCCGACGGTGACGTGTCGGCCAGTGGTCGAAGCTGCGTGTGCGTGACGTCGTTCATGACAGCGATGTTCCTTGTTCTAGTGGAGATGCCCGCGCCCTTTGTAGCAGCTGGCGAAGCCTGCGTTCGGCTGCGAAGCAGTCGTGAATTCAGTCGGCGCGGCGAATCAGGAAGCCCGCGTATTCGGGTTTTACGACTGCTGCGCAGCCGAACGCAGCCGAACGCAGGCTTCGCCAGCTGCTACAAGGGATCGGGTTAACGCGCGGATTCTGCGTTCAAGCCTAAACTCAAACCTAGCGGATCGTTGCAATACAGCAGAAGTGACAAACAGCCGTACAGTCGTGTTGCCACCATCCATTGTGTACAATCGCTGTGATTTTTTACGCGATACTTGCCAGTGACCCACTGTGCCGTATTACAGTCACCGTCAATTCGCCGCAGTTCTCCCGACTCGAGTGCCCATGAACGAACAGTTGCAGCCCCTAAAGAAACAACCGCGAGCAGGCAAAGCCGGTCGCAGCGGGACCCAGGACGATATTGTCTACGCGCATATTTTCGAGGCGATCCTCGAGCAACGCCTGGCGCCCGGCACCAAGTTGAGCGAAGAAGCGCTGGGGGAAATTTTCGGGGTCAGTCGCACCATCATCCGCCGCGCACTGTCGCGCCTGGCCCATGAAGGCGTCGTGCTGCTGCGTCCGAACCGTGGCGCGGTCGTCGCCAGCCCGAGCGTCGATGAGGCCCGTCAGGTGTTCTTCGCGCGCCGTCTGGTAGAGCGGGCGATCACTGAGCTGGCGGTGCAACACGCGACCGCTGAGGAACTCACCGAGTTGCGGCAGATGGTCAACGATGAGCGCGATAGCTTCTCCCGGGGCGATCGCGGTGCCGGCATCCGTCTGTCGGGTGAGTTCCACCTGAAACTCGCTGAAGCGGCGAAGAATGCGCCATTGATCAGCTTCCAGCGCAGCCTGGTGTCGCAGACTTCGTTGATCATCGCCCAGTATGAAAGTGGCAACCGTTCGCACTGTTCCTACGACGAGCACACCCAGCTGATCGACGCCATCGAAGCGCGCAACGCTGAGCTGGCGGTGAGTTTGATGATGCATCATATGGATCACATCGACAGCAAGCTCAACCTGAACGAAGAAAGTGCGTCGGATGATTTGCATGCGGTGTTTTCGCATTTGTTGCAGACCAAGAAGCCAGGGCGGCCCAGCGCGAAACTCTGATAGACCATGACAAAAAATCCCCCGTAGCCTGAAGGCTGCGGGGGATTTTTGTTGAGTGTCTGATCGTTCCAACGCTCTGCGTGGGAATGCAGCCCGTGACGCTCCGCGTCACTGGACGCGGAGCGTCCCTTGAGGCATTCCCACGCAGAGCGTTGGAACGATCAGACACTCAACAAAAATCCCCCGCAGCCTTCAGGCTACGGGGGATTTTTTGTCATGGTCTATCAGAGTTTCGCGCTGGGCCGCCCTGGCTTCTTGGTCTGCAACAAATGCGAAAACACCGCATGCAAATCATCCGACACACTTTCTTCGTTCAGGTTGAGCTTGCTGTCGATGTGATCCATATGATGCATCATCAAACACACCGCCAGCTCAGCGTTGCGCGCTTCGATGGCGTCGATCAGCTGGGTGTGCTCGTCGTAGGATCAGTGCGAACGG
>NZ_JBFUKU010000192.1:0-10899 GCF_056400685.1 Pseudomonas sp. P5_A12
CGCTGTTCGTGCGCACGCCCCAGGGCTTGTCACTGACCGAATCCGGTATCGCCCTCTCCCCGCACCTGGCGGAAGCCTTCGACCACATTGAACGTGCCCTGCAAGCCGTGCGCGTGCCCAACCTGCGCCAGCGCCTGAGAATCCTGGCGCCGCCGACCTGGGCTACGCGCTGGTTGTCGGCGCATTTGCGCGTGTTCTGTCAGCGCTACCCCGACATCAGCCTGAGCGTGACCAACCAGACCGGCCACGACAACCTGGCCGAAATCGACTGCCACATCCGCTTCGGCCTCGAAGCCAACAGCCATTGCAGCAGCCAATTGCTGGTCATGGAGCGGCACATTGCTGTGGCCAGCCCGGAGTTGTTCAGCGAGGGGCAGCCGCCGGATCTGCGGCAGTTTCCTTTGCTGCACATCTTGCACGATGGCAAACGCTTGAAGGTCTGGGAAAACTGGCTGGCGGCCATGGGACGGGACGACGTCGATGCGGCGCAAGGACTGGAGTTCAGCACGCTGGATCAAGTGATCCACACCACGCTGGCAGGTGGTGGGCTGGCGGTGATTGACCGGCAGATGATCGAGAAGGAATTGGCCAATGGCAGCCTGCTGCCGATTACCCCGGTGGAAGTGATCGGGCCGTACGGTTATTGGCTGGACGTGGCGAACGACAAACAGGGATTGTCGAAAGTGCGGTTGTTTACCGATTGGTTGGGTTTAGTCAGCAATCCCTGACACACCCCGTACCCGTAGCAGCTGTCGAGCCCCAGCGAGGCTGCGTCCGGCTGCGSAGCAGTCGCATTCCAGAAGACCCGGTCACACTGAAGGACCGCGGATTCTGGTTTACGACTGCTCCGCAGCCGGACGCAGCCTCGCTGGGGCTCGACAGCTGCTACTGAGGGTTGTGAGTCTTGATTAGATCGGGGCAGCCACTTTCGCTGCCGCCGGCGCTCCCCCTTCCACCGGGCTCTGCGCCTTGCACGCCTGGCTCAATGTCAGCGATTTGGTTTCCGGCGCCCAGGCCCAGGACAACAACGCCCCCAGTGCCAAAATCGCCGCCAGAATTCCCATGGTCGGGCTCAAGCCAATCCCCGCCACGCTGACCGGCAACAGGAATGTGCTGACCGCCGAGCCCAACCGGCTTACCGCCGTGGCCAGGCCAATCCCGCTGGCCCGCACTTCAGTCGGGAAGCTCTCGGCCGGGAACACGCCCACCAGGTTACTCACCGCCGACAACACCAGGGTGAACAGCCCGAACACCAGCACCATCAAGAACGCTGCACTGCTCGGCAACACCGCCAACATGAACAACGCGACGGCCAGAATGATGAAAGAGTTGATCAAGAACCCGCGGCGCGAGAATTTGATTGTGCACCAGATCCCGATCAGAGCACCGAGGATCAGTAGCATGTTCAACATCAGCTCAGTGCCGAAGCCTTCCGCCAGGCCCATCTTCTGCAGAATCGACGGCAGGAAGGTGTAGATGGCGAAGTACGGCATGACGATGCAAACGAAGAACAGGCAGTTGAACGCGGTGCGCTTGCGGTATTCACGGCTGAACAGCACCGCGTAGCCGGAACGGGTTTCGGTGGATTGGGTTTCGTCGAGCTCGACGTTGTCGCCCAGGTGTTTCTTGACGATGGCTCGCGCTTCGGCGATTCGCCCCTGGTTCACCAACCAACGTGGCGACTCTGGTGTGCCGATCCGCGCAATCAGAATCAGCGCCGCCGGGATCGCGGACGAGGCCAGCATCCAGCGCCAGGCGTCATCACCGAGGCTGAGCATGGCAGTGCCGACGAACGTGGCGGCGACGTAACCAAAGGTCCAGATCACGCTGAATGAACCAAGCAACACGCCACGATGCTTCTTCGGCGCAAACTCGGCCAGCATCGCGTGGCCGACACTGAAATCACCGCCCAGCCCGATGCCGATCAACACCCGGCACAGAAACAGCCCCATGGCGGTTTCGGCATAGAACTGCATCACCGAGGCGATCGTGATCAGCACAAAACTGACCAGGAAGATTTTCTGCCGGCCGACCTTGTCGGAGATCCAGCCGAAAAACAGGCTGCCAAGGAACAGGCCGATCAGGGCCGAAGCGCCGATCAGCCCTTGCCAGAACGCATCCAGTTGCATCTGTGGGCTCAGCAAGGTGAACGCGATGCCGATCAGGCCGAGGATGTAGCCGTCGGTGAAATGCGCGCCGAAGGTCAGCCCGGCGATTTTCAGGTGAAAGCGCCCGATGGGCAGGTCGTCGATTTTTACCGGTTGTACGGACATGTAAATCTCCAATTGTTGTTATTGACGGAGAAATGAAACCGATCGCTGTTATGGGTGACATGGCTTGCACAATGCCATCCGGTTATTGCGTACAACCTGTGGGAGCGGGCTTGCCCGCGATAGCAGAGTGTCAGTCAACATCACTGTTGAATGTATGGCCCCCATCGCGGGCAAGCCCGCTCCCACAGGTTTTTGGGGTGGTTTAGAGGCCGCCCATCAACAGGTATTTGATTTCCAGGTAGTCATCCAGACCGTACTTCGATCCCTCGCGACCGAGGCCCGATTCCTTGATGCCGCCGAACGGTGCCACTTCCGTGGAAATGATCCCTTCGTTGATGCCGACCATGCCCGCCTCCAGGCCTTCGGCCATGCGCCATACGCGGCCGATGTCGCGGCTGTAGAAGTACGCCGACAAGCCGAACGGCGTGTCGTTGGCCTTTTGCAGCACTTCGGCTTCGTCCTTGAAACGGAAGCAGGCGGCCACCGGACCGAAGGTTTCTTCCTGCGCGATCAGCATTTCGCTGCTGGCTTCGGCGAGGATGGTCGGCTGGTAGAACGTACCGCCGAGCGCATGACGACGGCCGCCGCACAACAGCTTGGCGCCCTTCTCCAGAGCATCGCCGACGTGCAGTTCGACCTTGGCCAGCGCCGCTGCGTTGATCAGCGGGCCTTGCTCGGTTTCGCCGTCCAGCGCACTGCCCACGCGCATCGCCRCCACGGCTTCTGCGAGTTTGCCGGTGAAGGCTTCGTAGACGCCGTCCTGAATAAAGAAGCGGTTAACACAGACACAGGTCTGCCCGGTGTTGCGGAACTTCGAGGCCATGGCGCCTTTGACCGCTGCGTCCAGATCAGCGTCGTCGAAGACAATGAACGGCGCGTTGCCACCCAGTTCCAGCGAGACTTTTTTCAGCGTGTCCGCCGCCTGGCGCATCAGCAATTTGCCGGTGCGCGTGGAGCCGGTGAATGACAGTTTGCGCACGATGCTCGACGCTTGCAGCGCGCCCCCAATCGCGACCGCATCGCCAGACACGATATTGAACACACCGGCCGGAATACCGGCCTGCTCTGCCAACACCGCCAGTGCAAAGGCCGACAGCGGAGTTTCTTCCGATGGCTTGAGGATCATCGTGCAACCGGCGGCCAATGCCGGGCCGACCTTGCGCGTGACCATGGCCAAAGGGAAGTTCCACGGGGTAATTGCGGCGACCACGCCAATGGCTTCCTTGACCACGATGATCCGCGCATCGGCCTTGTGGCTCGGAATCACGTCGCCGTAAGCGCGCTTGGCCTCTTCGGCGAACCATTCCAGAAAACTCGCGGCGTAGACCACTTCACCCATGGCTTCGGCCAACGGCTTGCCTTGTTCACGGCTGAGCAGGGTCGCCAGATCTTTCTGGTTGCTCAGCATCAACTCGCTCCAGCGCTTGAGCTTCTGGCTGCGTTCCTTGGCGGTGAGCTTGCGCCACGCCGGCAAGGCACGATTGGCGGCTTCAATGGCCAGGTTGGTTGCTTCAGCGCCGGCCATTTGTACTTCGGTGATCAACTCGCCGTTGGCCGGGTTGAACACCGGGTAGGTTGGACCACCGGACGACCATTGACCGTCGATGAAATTGCCCGTGCGGATCAGCGCGCTCATGCCACAGCCTCGGTCAGGGTGAAGCGTTCCAGACCTGGACGGGCCGAACGCAAGATACGTTTGCCGGCGGTGTAATCGTTGATCACGTCGCACGGGGTGTAATTGCGTTCCAGCTCGTGCAGTTCTTCAGCGTCGAGCTTGGTGTCCAGCGCGGCTAGCGCACTGTCGAACTGCTCGGTGGTGTCAGCGCCCACCAGCATGCAATCCACACCCGGATGATTGGCCACCCAGGCCTGAGCGATTTGCGCATTCGAAACACCACGGGCGCGGGCCACGCGTTGCACCGAATGAGCGATTTCGAACGAGGCTTCGTCGCTGTACATCTGCTGGGTGAAGAAGTCGGTCTGGTTGCGGGTCGACTGCACGTCACCGGTCAGCAAGCCGCGGGCCAGCGGGCTGAACACCGAGACACCCAGGCCTTGGTCGCGGCAGAACGGGATCATCTCGCGCTCCTCTTCGCGGTAGGCGCAGTTCAATTGCAGCTGCATGTTGATCGGCTTGACCCAGCCATTGCGCTCACAGGCCATGAGGATCTTCGCCAGTTGCCCGGTGAGCATGGTCGAGACGCCGATGTAGCGCGCCTTGCCGGAACGCACGATGTCGTTCATCGCGCTCATGGTTTCTTCGACCGGGGTGTTCACATCGAAGTAATGCAGCATGAACACATCGACGTAGTCCATGTTCAGGCGCTTCAGCGAGGCGTCGATGCTGTCCATGATGTGCTTGCGCGAATGGCCGCTGGCGTTGATCCCGTTGCGGGTGCCGTAACCGACTTTGGTGGTGATCACCAGGTCTTCACGACGGGCCAGGCGCTTGACGATGCGCCCTACCACTTCTTCGCCGACACCGGCGGAATAGAAGTCCGCCAGATCGATGAAGTTGACGCCGTTGTCCAGCGCGTGCGCAACGATCGGCTCGCTTTTCTTCTCATCGAAGATCCACGGCTTCCAGTCCGGGGTGCCCATGTTCATGGTGCCCAGGCACAGGCGGGAGACTTGCAGGCCGGAGTTGCCCAAACGAATGTATTGCATGGCGCGGACCTCAGGCTTTTGGCGTGTAGAAAGGGTTGCTGATGTGATTGACCACATCGGCCAGTTGCGCGGTTTCCGGCTTGCCGGTCAGCGCGGCACGAATTGCCGTGCGGCAGGCGTTGTAGTTGTTCAGGTAGACCGCATCGAGGTCATCGCAGGCCGGATTGACCCAGTTGGCGGTGACGATGGCCCATTCGTCTTCGGCTTCCGGCGGCAAGGTGCCGTCCAGCAGCGCTTCGAGTACAGCCTTGGCGATACCGGCCTGGGACGCGCCCCAGGTGGCGTTGCCGTGCAGGTCGCTGCTGATCGCCGCTTTGTTGACGTAAAGGGTCATCGGCTTGACCGGAATGTTCGGCTGGGCGATCACCATGAACGGGCAGTGACCCTGGCTTGGCGATGCCAGGCTGTTGGCAAACGCCTGGCCGGCCGGGCCATTACGCGGGCCAATCAGAATGTTGATGTGCGCGGCGTTCACGCCCGGGCCTTCGAAACCTTCACCGATGTACAAGTCGAGATCTTTCATGAGTCGTTACTCTTCAGGGAGTTTGGGTTGATCAGAAGCGCACGCAGGCAGCGGGCCTGGCGTGGCGAATGTCGGGGTTCGAAGAGCGCAGCAGGTCGCTGGCGAAGACGCGGCAGTGATGATGAGTCATGGTTGCAAACGCTCTTTTTTGTTGTTGATGAGCTGGTTTGCGATTTTTTAACACTGGGGGTTGGCGGGGCTGTAACCATTAAAAGTCATGAGGGCATGAGTTCAAGTCATACCCTGTAAAACCTGTGGGAGCGAGTTTGCTCCCCACAGGGATCAGGAAGGATTGAACTACTGCGACATGGCGTCTTTTTTCATGGCGTCTTTGCTCATGCTGTCCTTGGACATTGCATCTTTGGACATGCTGTCTTTCTTCATCGTGTCCTTGGACATGGAATCCTTTTTCATCGTAGCGTCTTTTTTCATGGTGTCTTTGGACATGGCATCCTTGGACATCGAGTCCTTGCTCATACTGCCGCTGCTCGTGGTATCGGCAGCAAAAACACTGGCGGCACCCAGTGCGATGCACATGGACAGTACGGCGGTGGCTAACTTTTTCATGATCAAACTCCTTGAAGCACAGGTTGCGAATGAACGCAGCGTGGGCTGCGTGATGAATGTGTCTGTCAGCTGCCACCGAACCAGTTGTAACCCTGGTCTTCCCAGTAGCCACCGCTGTAGGTATTGCTGACGAAAATTGCCTGAATGTGTTTGGGGTTTTTGTATCCCAGCTTGGTGGGCATGCGCAGCTTCATGGGGAAGCCGTACTGCCGAGGCAGCACCGCGCCGTCATAGGTCAGCGTCAGCAAGGTTTGCGCATGCAGCGCGGTGGCCATGTCGATGCTGGTGTAGTAATCGTCTGCACATTTGAATCCGACGTACCTGGCATCGGTATCTGCGCCGACGCGCTTCAGGAAGTCGCTGAACCGTATGCCTCCCCAACGTCCGATGGCGCTCCAGCCTTCAACGCATATATGCCGGGTGATCTGTTCGGTCTGCGCCATGGCGCGCAATTCTTCGAGCCGCCAACTGTGTTTGTCCGCAACCATGCCGGTTACTTCCAACCGGTAGCTCTCTTCCTCCACCGTCGGTGCTTCGTCAATGCTGTAGAAGGCATTGAAGGGAAACGGCCGTGTGATCATGGATTCCGGGTAGGTCGGCGCCATGGCGTCGGGACTGAACAACCAGCCTTGTACCCTATCGTTGAAGCGGGACATGGAGGACAGCGCGGTGTCGACGCTTTCGTTGTCGGTCAGGTTGCAGCCGGACAACATCGCCACCCCGCCGAGGGTCAGGCCGCGCAGCAGGAACGCACGGCGCGAGCGGTCGGTGATCTGCGGGGCGATTATTTTTCGGGCGTCTGTCAGGATCGATGACTCGTCCAGCCCGGAACTTTCGATGCGCTTTTTCATACCTGCTCCTTGCGACCGACGATCATCGCCCACAACGTTTTTGGAACCAGTGCGACCATCACCAGATGCACCGCAACGAAAGCAACCAACAGCGACATTGCGAAGAAATGCACCCGTCGCGCGCCTTCGTAGCCCGCCAGCATTTCACGCAACAGCGGGAACTGGACGGACTTCCAAAGCACCAGCCCGGAGACCACCAACAGCGTGATGTCGACCATCACGAACAGGTATGCCACCCGTTGCACCTGGTTGTAATGACTCAGGTCGGCATGGCTCAACCGCCCTCTCAATGCGGCCCACAGGTCATGCAGGACACCTTTGGGCGACACGGGTAGAAAACGGCGTTTCAAACGACCGCTGAACAGGTTGATAGCAAGATAAATCAGGCCATTGATGGCCAGAAACCACATCGCCGCGAAGTGCCATTGCAGTGCACCGCCGAGCCAGCCTCCCAGCGTGATTGATTTGGGAAAGCTGAAGTCATAAATCGGCGAGGCGTTATAGATACGCCAACCGCTAGTGACCATGACCAGCACGGCCAGGGCGTTCAGCCAATGGGTCAGCCGTAACCAGCGAGGATGGCTATTGGCAGTGGGTGAAGCAGATAGCTGCGACATGTCCGGCTCCCTGCAGTTGATCGTTGGAGCCGAGTATGGGAGCCGATAGATCGCCAAATCCTCACGTAAAGTTAAATTAAACGTGATAACCCCCCGACGCGTTGCAACACGCCTTGCACTGTAATTGTGGTTAAAATGCCGCCCCCTCAAATTGCCGACCCCGCCCGATGAACTCAGACGCGCTTTCCACCTTGCATGCCCACCTGCTGACGGCCCTGGCAACGGCCCCTGCAGAAACCCGCCGGTTGTTTCACGGCCGTGGCCGCTGCTGGCCGGGGCTGGAGCAGTTGACCGTCGACTGGCTGCAGGGCGTGGTGCTGGTCGCGCTGTTCAAAGAGCCGGAAGCGTCGCAGTTGGAAGATTTGAAACGACTGCTGATGCAGATCACGCAGTCAGCCGAGTGGACCCAATCCGGCGCGCATACGTTGTTGCTGCAACACCGTTATCTGCTGCAAAGCACCACCGAATGGCTGCAGGGCGAGGTGATCGATGAAATGACCATCACCGAGGGCGGCTTGCGGTATCGCGTGGACCTGGGCCGCAAACAGAACACTGGTCTGTTTCTCGATATGCGTTACGGCCGCGACTGGGTGCGGGCTAATGCCCAGGGCAAGCGTGTGTTGAACCTGTTTGCCTACACCTGCGGCTTCTCGGTCGCCGCCATCGAGGGTGGCGCCGAGCACGTGGTCAATCTGGACATGTCCAGCCCGGCCCTGAGCCGTGGGCGCGACAATCACCGACTCAACGGGCACGATGTGAGCCAGGTCAGTTTTCTCGGCCATGACTTGTTCAAGTCCTGGGGCAAGGTAATCGGCAAGGGGCCTTATGACCTGGTGATCATCGACCCGCCGTCCTTTCAGAAAGGCAGCTTTTTGCTGACCAAGGATTACCAGCGCGTGTTGCGCCGCTTGCCGGAGCTGCTCACCCCGCAGGGCATGGCGCTGGCCTGCATGAACGACCCGGCGTTCGGTTCGGACTTCCTCATCGACGGCGTCATGCGTGAAGCGCCGGGCCTGCGCTTTGAACAGCGGCTGGAGAATCCGCCGGAGTTTCCGGATGCCGATGTTGAATGTGGCTTGAAGGCGCTGGTATTCAAGCTGGGGGATTGAGCCCTGCTCTACCTGTGGGAACGGGCGAACGCTGCTTACTCCTCCAGCACCAGCAGCGGCGTGCCTTTCTTCACAATGTACGTCGCCAGCTCTGAAGCCTTGCCGCCACCCACGTTCTTCGCCACATGCGCCGTGCCTGCGGGGATGTACAGCGAGTCGCCGGCCTTGAGCGTGACCGGTGGTCGCCCTTGCAGTTGATACTCAAACGTACCGTCGATGACGTAGGCAACTTCTACCCCGGGGTGCGAATGCTTGGGCGAGACCACGCCCGCATCGAAATCGACACGCACCTGAATCACCTCACGTTCGGCGACCTCCAGGTCCTGGCGCACCAGGTCCGTCCGGTGGAGCCCTGACTGCCAGTTTTTTGCAGGCGGGGATTCATGGCCTGCCTCGGCAGCTTGCGAAAAGCTCGCGAAGGCCGCCAGTGTTACAGCGGCTAGCCCGATGCCGAGCCGGGTGTGACGGGGAGTGATACGGGACATCGCAATTCTCCAATGTTTGCCGCCAATGCGGTGAGCCCATTTGGAGGGTGCGGTGTATCTCGCTTGTGTCGCATAAGGCATGGTTTTGTATGCGAAGTTGGCTGCCTGTGCCGGGGATACCTTGCGATACAAACGTGCACCCGCGAAGACCGACCGTCCGAAGAAATGTCCGCCACCCCCTGATGGCTAAAATTGACAGGGGGATCACTTCAACGCGTCCTTACAAGCGGGAGTATCACGATGAAAATCGTATCTTCGCTGACGTGGGTGGTAGCGGTCGGGTGGCTCTGCGGGTGTTCGACGGTGCCTGACAGTCAGATCACCAACGTTCCTTTGCACGCTACGCCYGTCAATGCAGGGAATATCGCCCGGCCCATCATGATGCCCAACGGCAATGCGACCGAGTTCTGGTTTGCCGTCAGCGGTGAAACCTTCGGCAGCGCATTACCCGGTCGTTTGATGGCTTACATCTACCCCGGAAGCTGCGCCAGCCTGGGTTCAAAACCGGCCTATGACATGAACGACGGACCCAATGCGCGGTTCTATTCATCGACATCGCTGCAGTACTTCTGGAAAAGCGCGCCGGTGCCTGTCGAGACACTTCGAGCCGGGGGCTATGCCTTGGTGGTGCGTGAAAACCCGGCCGATAGTGATCAAAACATTTTCTGCGGCAATCTAAGCTGAAGCCGTTGGACTTCGATGCGTTCCCGCCTGTTGTGCGGGAACGTTTTTTTCAGCAATTGCCACATGGAGGAAACAGTCATGGCAAAAGCACTCTATCCCCTTGGCAGAACCGCTTATCTGTTGGTCGATCCTTACAACGATTTCCTCTCCGAAGGCGGCAAGGTCTATCCGCTGATCGAGCCGATCGCCGCTCAAGTCGGYCTGCTCGACAACTTGCGCGCACTCGATCGCACCGTCCGCGCCCTAGACATTCCGGTGGTCATCGTACCGCACCGCCGCTGGGAACAAGGCGACTACGAGGGCTGGGATCACCCAAGCCCCACCCAATGCAAGGTTATGCACATGCATCACTTTGCTCGCGAGGAATGGGGCGGCGACTGGCACCCGGATTTCGCGCCAAAGGACGGCGACATCGTCGTTCAGGAACATTGGGGATCGAGCGGTTTTGCCAACACCGACCTTGATTTTCGCCTCAAGCAGAAAGGCATTACCCACGTGATCATCGCTGGCCTGTTGGCCAATACCTGCATCGAGGCCACCGCCCGTTACGCAGTGGAACTGGGCTATCACGTGACACTGGTGCGCGACGCCACAGCTGCTTTCAAACCGGAAATGATGCACGCGGCCCATGAACTGAACGGCCCGACGTTCGCCCACGCCATTGTGACCACGCCAGCACTGATCGATACCTTGAATCATTGATCGAACCGGATTTCGCCCTGGGTGGCGTGGCCGTGACTACCAAGCAGTTCGAGGTTCAATGCCTGGAGATCAAGCCATGCAAAACCCCGAACCTCAAACCCGCCTCCGATGGCGTCATATGCGAAATCCCGAAGACCTTGAACGCCGCCAGCATCACCACCAGTCCACCCGGCAAAGTGCTCAAGCGATGGTTTTGCAGTCCGGCCAGTTTGAGCTGTTTGACGTGCCCCACTTCCAGCAGACGCAACGACAGGCGCAGCAGACCGCTGTAAGTGATACCGCTTTCGCGGTCGTCGTTCATCCCGTTGGCCTTGAGCACTTTGGCGAGCATCCGTGCCGTCCCCGAAGAACCGATGGCCTGCTGCCAACCCAAGGCCCGGTAACGCCGCGCCACGGTTTCAAATTGCTGCGTGGCCACACG
>NZ_JBFUKU010000193.1:0-10702 GCF_056400685.1 Pseudomonas sp. P5_A12
GCTCGCGCTTGCACCGCTGGCCCACCGGCAGAGGCGAAAGTGAGCTGGGTTGGCTACTTGCGCCAGTCAATGATGCCGCGGAGCCGGCGCTCGCCGAGTTTGCCCAGCGCCTGGGCATTCAACTACAGACCAATACCCTTGCCCGTGCGCAAATTACCCAGCGTGTGTTGTATGAAATTACCTACCTGGCCAGTTCGACCCGCGACCGGTCGGTATTTCTGGTGGGGGTTCACCAGCTGCTGGCCAGCCTGATCGACGCCGAGAACTTCTACCTCGCGCTGTATGACCCGCGCAGTGGCAAGATTGACTACCCGTATTACGTCGACATCATCGACGTTGATGCCGTTGAGTCCCAGCATTACGAGTTCCTCGACCCTTCGCACCTGTCGTTGACCGGTCAGGTGTTGACCACAGGCCAACCTTTGCTGATCGACGCCGCCGGCATCCTCGCCGCTCAGGCCGAGGACCGTTTCTACTGCGTGGGTGATCGTCCCGAGTTCTGGATGGGCGCACCGTTGAAAAATGCCTCGGACGAGGTATTTGGCATGCTTGCCATGCAGGTCTACGACGTTTCTCGTACCTACAGCGCTGAAGATCGCGCTCTGTTCCTGGTGGTGGCTCGCCACGTGGCCATGGCGCTGGACCGGATTCTGCACCGCGAGGACCTGGAAGAGACGGTGATGCGTCGCACCCTGGAACTCTCGGCACTCAACGATGCATTGCGCCAGGAAGTGGCAGAACGGGAGCGCGCCGAACATTTGCAGAGCGCGCTGTTCCAGATTGCCGAGCTGTCGAGCCAGCCTGGCGACATGGCTGAGTTGTTTCAAACCTTGCATGGCATCGTCGGTGATCTGCTGTTCGCGAAGAACTTCTACATCGCACTGTTCGACGACGCGACCAGTGAAGTGACTTTTCCGTATTACGTTGATGAGCGGCAGACGACCTGCCCGCCGGCACGGCGTGGGTGCCAGGGCTTGACTGAGTATGTTATCGGTCAGCGTCGGCCTTGTCTGATTGACGTCGGGGAGGCGGAACGATTGGCGGCGCACGGTGAAATCGAACTGGCCAATGAGTCTGTCCGATCCTACTCCTGGCTGGGCATTCCATTGTTCGATGGCGATGTGGTGCGTGGCGTGCTGGCGGTGCAAAGTTATACCTCGCAGGTGCGGTATAGCCTGCGAGATCAGGAACTGCTGACGTTCGTGTCGCGGCATATCGACACCGCGTTGTCGCGCCGCACGGCCGCCGAAGCGATTCATATCGCCAACCTCAAGCTGGAAGCGCGGGTGCAGAACCGCACCCGCGAGCTCGATCACGCCAATGCAAAGTTGCAACATGAAAACTCCCACGATGCGCTGACCGGGCTACCCAATCGCACCTACCTGCAACAGCGCCTCAGCCAGGCCTGGTCGCAGTTCGGCAGCGAAGGCGGGCACCTGGCGGTGATGTTCATCGACCTCGACCGTTTCAAGATGGTCAACGACAGCCTTGGCCACCACTTTGGTGACCTGCTGTTGATGCAGGCCGCCCACCGTTTACGTGGTTGTCTGCGCGACTCCGACATGCTGGCGCGCCTGGGGGGTGATGAATTTGCGGTGCTGGCGCCCGAGGCGCCGCTTGACGTGCTGATCGAAATCGCCGAACGAATCCTGGTGGCCTTTGACCTGCCGTTTTTCATCAATGGCCATGAAGTTTTTTCGTCCTGCAGTATCGGTATCGTCAGCGCCGACAGTCAGTTCCATCACGAGCCCGCCGACTTGCTGCGCGATGCCGATGCGGCAATGTACCGGGTCAAGAGTGCCGGGCGCGACAGCTATGCGGTGTTCAACCAGGAAGTGCGTCGTGAAGTCTCGGACCAGGTGGAGCGGGAAGGGGCCTTGCGCAATGCACTCAAGCGGACTGACGAATTGCTGCCGTATTTCCAGCCGATTGTCAGCATCGAAACCGGTGAACTGTTGGCCCTTGAAGCGTTGATCCGCTGGCATCAGCCGGGCGGTCGGGTGATCGCGCCGGGCGAGTTTTTGCCGGATGTCGAGGGTTTGCGCCTGATCGGTCGACTGGACTTGTACATGCTCACCAGCGTTGCAACGATCCTCGCGCAGACCCAGTATGCCAATTGGCCTGCGGTGCACGTCAATTGCTCCAGCTACAGCATGACGCGCCCGGACTTCGCCAGTGATGTGCTTGCGCTGTTGGAACGGCATGGGGTCGCGCCGTCGCGAATCTGCCTGGAGTTGACCGAAGGTGCGCTGGTGGCGGAACCAGCGATGGCCCGGCGGACCATGCAGCAACTGGCCGATAACGGCATGTCGGTGGTGCTCGATGACTTTGGTGCAGGGTTTTCATCCCTGAGCTATGTGCATCAATACCGTTTCAGCGGCTTGAAGATCGACAAGTCGTTCATCCTCGAACTGACCACCAGCCTTCGCAGTCGCGCCATCGTCAGGGCCATTGTGCGGATGGCCGAATCGCTGGACCTGAGTGTGGTGGCTGAAGGCGTCGAGGATCAAGCGACACTGGACTTGCTGCGCGAAATGGGCGCTGGACAGGCCCAGGGTTACTATTTTTCCAAGCCGATGGGGTTGCAGGCGTTGCTGGCGAGTTCGCTGATTGTCCCTGCAGGTTGCTGACCCACATCCCTATAGGTCGTCACCAGGCGTTAATGGCTACCGGTTAAAACGCTCAGCCAGGCTGTGCAGATACTCGGCCATTTCTTCAAGATCCTGGCTGATCGCGGCGCCTTGCTTAGCCTGTCCGGCAGTGTGATCACACAACTGGGCAATTCGCGTGATCTGTTGATTGATATCTTCAGTCACGTAACTTTGCTCCTCTGAAGCCGACGCCATTTGCTGGCTCATGGCGGTAATCCGGCTGACGGCCTGGCTGATGCCAACCAGAGCCGACTGCACCGCCTCGACACGCTGCATGCTGTCGTGGGAAATCTGCTCACCCTTACTGGCGGTTGATACTGCGCGATCGGCACCGCTATTGAGTGACGCGATGATGCCGTGGATCTGCTCGGTGGAGGTGCGGGTGCGTTGTGCCAGGGAACGCACCTCGTCGGCCACCACGGCAAAACCTCGGCCTTGCTCGCCTGCCCGGGCCGCCTCGATCGYCGCATTGAGCGCCAGCAGGTTGGTCTGTTCGGCAATCGACGTGATGACATCCACGATGCTGCCGATGGATTGCGTCTCGCTCGCCAGTGCGTTGACCGCCCGGCCGATTTCGTTGACGGCCTCATTCATGGCTGCCATGGCGTGCAGACTTTGCCGGGCCAGTTCACTGCCTTCTCTGGTCAACTGGTCAGCTTCGGACGCAGCATGCGCAGTAGTGATTACGTTTTGAGTCACCTCTTGATTCGTTGCCGCCATCTGCGCGATGGCAGCGGCAGACTGATCCGTTTCAYTGCGCTGGCGGTCAAGCGACTGCGCTTGCGAACCGGAAAGCTCGGAAGACTGTGCCGCCTTGGCTTTTACATTGACCCCCGCATCGACAAGCCGGCTCAAGGCTGTCTGCAAGCGAGCTTCCTCACTGAGCATGGCCATATCCAGCCGCCCCTGAGGCCCGTGGTTGTCGCTGAACGTGAGCGCTACCAACGGGTCGGAAAACGCTTTCGGATGCTCGGCGAGGGTGCGCTCGATAGCCCGGCGATGTCGGGACTCGATCAGGTACCAGGCAATGCCCAGGCTCGCCACCAGCACCCCATCAGCTGCGGTTTTTGGTAACCACAGATCGCCCAGCAGTGAAGCCCCGCCGGCCATCAGTAGTGGCCAAGCGTGTTGAAGTGGACGGAAAATCTTTGCGCTCAGTGCAACGATCGGCTTGCCGGCCCGCATCCTTGCATAGAGCGCTGCTGCCCGACGGACCTGGTCGCGGGTGGGCACCGAGCGAACCGACTCGTAACCACTCATGCGTCCGTTTTCATAGATGGGCGTGACGTAGGCACTGACCCAATAGAAATCACCATTTTTCGAGCGATTTTTCACAATACCCAGCCAGGGTTTACCTTGCTTGATGGTGTGCCACATATGAATGAATACCCCGGGTGGCATGTCGGGGTGGCGAATAATGTTATGGGGCTGGCCGACTAATTCGTCGGAAGGGAAACCGCTGATGGCAACAAACGCGTCATTGCAGTAAGTGATTCGGCTATCCAGGTCGGTTATGGATATCAATCGTTGTTCGGCGGGAAATACTCTTTCATGCTCGGTGACGGGCAAGTTCACACGCATAAAACGCGATCCTTATTCGGATTATTATTAGAATGTGGGGCATGAAAATCGGCAGCATGGCAATGTGGCATTGCTGTTGCAGGTGACGTGTTCTACGCGCAAACGTGTGGGCCGACCATGCATTGGACGACAATCGCTTTTCAATTCATGACAAATCACCGGCGCTAACGGGATTCACTTGCTGCGCCCAGGCCCATTCGTCTGACCGGATCCAAGCCCCGTTAGCGATGCGGGTTCCCCAACTAAGCTTTACTAGCTAGTGCGCCATCAACCTACGCCCCGCAGTTCTGAGCGTGCCCATCGAACTCAAGCAGTTACGAATGGAGCCAAGAGCCATGCGCCCCTTCAAGCTGTTCGCTTTCCTTCCCGTTGCGATTGCCGGCGCCTTCCTGGTATCGGTACCCGTGTTTGCCGAGCAAGTGACCGGCACGCTAGGGTCACCCAGTGCCACCATCAGTATCAGCGGTGCCCAACTGCCACCCCCCGATCCGAAATTTGGCGGAGTCATCAAGGACGATGCCCTGCATTCCCAACCGTGGTGGGCGCCACGCGTGGTTCCGCCGAAAGGGGCACCCAACGTGCTACTGATCATCACCGACGACGCCGGCTTCGGTGTGCCCAGCACCTTCGGTGGCGTCATTCCTACGCCGACGATGGACCGCATCGCCCAGCAAGGGCTGCGTTACAACCGTGTGTTCTCCACGGCGCTGTGCTCACCGACCCGGGCTGCGCTGATCACCGGTCGCAATCACCATTCGGCGGGCTTTGGTGTGATCTCGGAACAGTCGACCGGCTTCCCGGGCTACAACAGCGTCATCGACCGGGACAAGGCGACGATCGGGCGCATCCTGCTCGACAACGGCTACTCCACGTCCTGGTTCGGCAAGGACCACAACACACCAGTCTTCGCTGCCAGCCAGGTCGGGCCTTTCGATCAATGGCCAACCGGCATGGGCTTTGAGTACTTCTATGGCTTCGTCGGCGGCGATTCCAATCAATGGGAGCCCAACCTGTTCCGCAATACGACCCAGATCTATCCGTTCCTGGGTCAGGCGCCAGGCACCTGGAACCTGGTCACGGCAATGGCCGATGACGCCATAGACTGGATGACGCGCATCCATCAGATAGACCCCAACAAGCCGTTTTTCATCAAATACGCGCCCGGCGCCACGCACGCGCCACACCACCCGACGAAGGAGTGGGTGGACAAGATCAGTCAGATGAAACTCTTCGACGAGGGTTGGAACAAAGTGCGCGAGCGCATCTTCGAAAACCAGAAGCGTTTGGGAGTGGTCCCGAAAGATGCGCAGTTGCCACCGTGGCCGAAAGAGGTGCTGAAGGAGTGGGACCAACTGACGGCCGAGGAGCAGAAGCTCTATATCCGTCAGGTAGAGGTCTTCGCCGCCTATGCCGCCTATAGCGACAGCGAGATCGGTCGCGTTGTCCAGGCGGTCGAGGATCTGGGCAAGCTCGACAATACGTTGATCATCTATATCAACGGCGACAATGGCACCAGTGCCGAGGGCGGACCACTTGGCACACCCAACGAAGTCGCGTTTTTCAACGGCGTCAGTGTGCCGGTCGCGGAACAGATGAAGTTCTACGACGTGTGGGGCACCGATAAAACCTACAACCACATGTCGGCCGGCTGGTCCTGGACCTTCGACACACCGTTTTCCTGGTTCAAGCAAAACGCCTCGCAGCTCGGCGGCATCAATCAGAACATGGTGGTGTCGTGGCCGGCGCGGATCAAAGACAAGGGCAGCCTGCGCGAGCAGTTCGTGCATGTGATCGACGTRGTGCCGACGATCCTTGAAGCGGCCGGCATCCGTGCGCCCGACACGGTGGATGGCATTGCGCAGAAACCGATCGAAGGGACAAGCTTTGCCTACACCTTCGATGCGAAGAATGCCAAGGCGCCTTCTCAGCACACCACGCAGTACTTCGAAATGATGGGCCAGTGGGCCCTGTACCAGGACGGCTGGTTTCTCAGCACGAAGGTCAATCGTGCGCCGTGGGAAGCCTTCGGCCCGGCCAATGCGGATCCCTTGAACAATCAGGTGCTTGAGCTCTTCAACCTGAACACCGACTTCAACCAGACTGACGACCTCGCGGCCAAGGATCCGGAGAAGGTCAAGGCGATGAAGCAGGCGTTCATCGCCGAGGCGAAGAAGTACCAGGTGTTTCCGCTGGATGCCTCGGTGGCAGCGCGCATTATTGCACCGCGGCCGAACATCACCGCAGGGCGTAAGGAGTTCGTTTATACCCGGCCGATGACTGGATTGCCGCAGGGTGACTCGCCACTGTTGTTAAACACCTCCTACACTATTTCCGCCGATATTGAAGTACCGCAGGGTGGCGCCGAGGGCATGATACTTACGTCTGGCGGACGGTTCGCCGGGTATGGTTTTTACCTGCTCAAGGGTAAGCCAGTGTTCTTGTGGAACCTGATCGACCTGCAACGCCTGAAGTGGGAAGGCACTGAGGCACTAGCGCCGGGCCGGCACACGCTGGAGTTTGACTTCAAGTACGACGGGGTGGGTGTGGGCACGCTCGAGTTCAACGACTTCAGCGGCCTGGCCCAACCCGGCACCGGCACGCTCAAGGTGGACGACAAGGTGGTCGCCACACAGCGCATGGAGCGCACGCTGCCGATGATCCTGCAGTGGGACGAGTCGTTCGACATCGGCTCCGACACGTTGACCGGCGTGAACGATGCGGATTACCAGCCACCGTTCCCACTGACAGCCAAACTGAACCAGCTGACGATCAAGGTCGATCGCCCGCACTTGTCACCCGAGGACATCAAGAAGTTACAGGCGGCAATGGAGGCGAAGGCCAAGCAGGATTGAACCAGCAGAAYCCAGGGAGAGCGCCAATGCTTATCAGAAAGCATCGCGTGGGCATTGCCATAATCGTGGCCGGGATAGTGTCCGCCGGCTTGGCTTTTGCTGCGTACCAGCAGATTCGCGGTCCGTCGCCTTTGACACTCGGTGATGGGGAAAATGGCCCCGTGGGTATGGTCTGGCTGCCTGCGGGTGAATTTTTGATGGGCAGCGATCATAAGCAGGCGCGACCTAACGAGAGACCGGCCCACAAGGTTCGACTCGACGGCTATTGGATTGACCGCCACGACGTCACCAATGCCGATTTCGCCCGTTTCATTGCCGAAACCCACTACGTCACTACTGCCGAACGCAAACCCGAATGGGACGATCTGAAAGTCCAGCTACCGCCTGGGACACCTGAGCCCGACGACAGTGTCATGGTGCCCGGTGCACTGGTTTTCGCGGGCACCGACAGGCCGGTCGCCCTGAATGATTTCAGTCAGTGGTGGGCATTTGTCCCCRGGGCTGACTGGCGCCACCCGTTGGGCCCTGACAGTTCAATTGAGGGCAAGGAAACCCATCCCGTTGTGCAGATTTCACTTGAAGATGCGCAGGCCTATGCAACGTGGGCACATAAACGCCTGCTGACTGAGGCTGAATGGGAGTACGCCGCTAGAGGCGGGCTGGAACAAGCGACCTATGCGTGGGGGAATGATTTCACACCCAATGGAGAAAAGATGGCCAACACTTGGGATGAGGTACAACCGTTTCCCGTGACCGGGGCCAGTAATAAATTCAAGATCGGCACCAAACCGGTAGGCAGTTACAGCGCTAACGCCTACGGGCTCTACGACATGTCCGGGAACGTTTGGCAGTGGGTCGCCGATTGGTATCGTGCCGATGCGTTCAGAGTCGGGCAGCAGCAGGCCGGTGCGGTGACAGTGAACCCGGTCGGTCCATCCGACAGCTATGACCCCGAGCTCGGGGTGACCGCCAATGCACCACAGCGCGTGATCCGAGGTGGCTCTTTTCTGTGTAGCGACAGTTACTGCACGAGCTTTCGAACCAGTGCCCGGCAGGGCGCGGACCCCATGAACTCCATGTCTCATCTAGGCTTTCGTTTGGCGATGAGTCATGACCAGTGGGAAAAGCAGCGCTAACCGAGCATTTCCCGCATCCGATACCAAAGCATACCCAGCGCTAGCAGTGGCGAGCGTAAAGCGCGGCCGCCGGGGAACGTCATGTGCGGCACGGCGCTGAACACGTCGAAGCCTTTGCTGTGTCCGGCGTGAATGGCTTCGCCCAACAGTTTGGCGCACCAGTGGGTGACGTTCAGTCCATGGCCGGAGTAGCCCTGGGCGTAGAACACGTTCGGGTGCTGGCTCAAGCGACCGACCTGAGGGAAGCGATTGGCGGAGATGCCGATCATGCCGCCCCATTGGTAGTCGATACGCACCTTCGCCAATTGCGGGAACACCTTGAGCATCTGCGGACGCATGTAGGCGGCGATGTCCACCGGATCGCGCCCGGAGTAATGGCAGGCACCGCCGAACAGCAAGCGCCGGTCAGCCGAGAGTCGATAGTAATCCAGGCCGACCTTTTGGTCGCATAACGCGACGTTATGCGGGATCAGTTGCGCTGCACCTTCTTCAGTCAGAGGCTCGGTAGCAATGATGTAACTGCCTGCCGGGAGCACCTTGCCGCTGAGCTTGGGTTCAAGTTCCTCCAGATGCGCGTTGCAGGCCAGTACCAGACTGCCGGCGCGTACCGTGCCCCCGGCACAGCGTACTTGCACGGTGCTGCCATGGATCAACTCCAGCACCGGGCTCTGCTCGAAGATCTGCACGCCCAGGGATTGCGCGACGTTCGCTTCGCCGAGGACCAGGTTCAGCGGGTGCAAGTGCCCCGAGCCCATGTCCACCAGACCTCCGGCATACACGCCGGAGTTCACCACATGCGCGCGGATCTCCCCGGGTTCGAACAGGCGCGTTTCATGGGCGTAACCCGACTCGGTCAGTTGCGCGTGTTCGGCCTTCAGCCCGGCGAACTGCGACGGAGTGTTGGCCAGTTCGCAGAAGCCCCAGCGCAGGTCGCAATCGATGCCGTGTTCGCGGATCCGGTTGCCCACCACTTGCACCGATTCCATCCCGGCACGTTGCAGATAGCGCACACCTTCGGCACCGACATGCTTGGCAAACCCGCTGACGTCGTGGCCAATGCCGCGAATCAACTGACCACCGTTGCGTCCGCTGGCCCCCCAGCCAATCCGCCGGGCCTCCAGCACAATCACCGAGAGCCCGCGCTGCGCCAGTTCGATGGCCGTGTTGATGCCGGTGAAGCCGCCGCCGATCACGCAGACATCGGCCACCAGGTCCGAGGTCAGCGTGGGGCGCGGCGTCAGGCCGTTAGCCGACGCGGCATAGTAGGAGTTCGTGTGTTCGTTGCTGTATTGAGTCATTTGTTGGACTTCACTTTGCTCCAGGAACGGGTCATCAAACGCATGATCGCCTGGGGCGGGGTGGTCGAAATGTAGAGTTTGTCGAGGACAGCCTGCGGCGGGTAAACCTCAGGATTGTTCACCAGCTCCGCGTCCATGAATTCCTTGGCGGGCGGGTTCGGGTTGGCATAACCCACCGAAGCGCTGACCTTGGCAATCACTTGTGGGTCCAGCAGGTAGTTGATGAACGCGTAGGCTTCCTTTGGATTACTCGCGTCGGCAGGCACGGCCAGCAAGTCGAACCACAGGTTGCTGCCTTCCTTGGGAATGGCGTAGGCGATGTTCACGCCGTTCTTGGCTTCCTTGGCGCGGTTGGCGGCCTGGAACACGTCGCCCGAGTAGCCGAACGCTACGCAAATGTCGCCATTGGCCAGGTCCGATACATACTTGGAGGAGTGGAAGTAGGTGATGTAAGGGCGGATGGCCAACAGCTTGGCTTCGGCCTTTTTGAAGTCTTCGGGGTTTTCGCTGCGCGGGTCCATGCCCATGTAATTGAGCATCGCCGGGAACACTTCATCGGCCGAGTCCATCATCGACACGCCGCACTGGCTGAGTTTCTTGATGTTTTCCGGTTCGAACAGCACGGCCCAGGAATCGATGTGATCGACGCCCAGCACTTGCTTGACCTTGTCGACGTTATAGCCGATGCCGTTGGTGCCCCACAGGTACGGGACCGAGTGCGCGTTTTGCGGGTCGTTCTTTTCCAGCAGCGCCAACAGTTTTGGGTCGAGATTCTTGAAGTTTGGCAGTTGCTCGCGGTCCAGTTTCAGGAATGCACCGGCTTTCACCTGACGGGCGAGGAAGTGGTTGGAGGGCACCACCACGTCGTAGCCGGTGCGGCCGGCGAGCAGTTTTCCCTCCAGGGTTTCGTTGGAATCGAAGACGTCGTAGATCACCTTGATCCCGGTGTTGGCCTGGAAGTCGGCGAGGGTGGTTTCGCCGATGTAATCGGTCCAGTTGTAGACGCTGACTGTTGGTTGAGCGTGCGCAACGGCGCTGAACAATGCCGCCAGCGCGACCGGGACCACGGATTTCAATAGACGCATATCGACACCTTTCTAATTATTGGATTCTTCCCATGATCGTTCCCACGCTCTGCGTGGGAATGCCTCAAGGGACGCTCCGCGTTCCAGAGGGTCGAGGTG
>NZ_JBFUKU010000194.1:0-10561 GCF_056400685.1 Pseudomonas sp. P5_A12
CTGTTCGTCAGGCCAGCATTTTGCCTCGGGCTTCCTTCAGATTCGCAGTCACCCGCGACACCCTTGCCTCTGGCTAACACTTCCCCTTGCCGGGTGTGTAGAGGACTTTCACCTCCAAGTCACCAGCTTGGCCACCACAGCCAAGCTGGTTGCGCTTGCGCGCAACGCGCCATGCCTGGCGCACCAACAATAAATCCAGCGCCTGCCAGCGCTGGATTTTTCTATAGGGATCAACCGTCAGACCGGCGCCTTCCACCCCATCATCCGTTGCTGAGCAACCGCCAACAGGTCATACCCATCCTGTGCCAGCAGATAGAGCGCGTGAGTAATGTGCGGAATATCCTGAACATCGCCGTGCTTGAAGCATTGGCAATGAAGGGTTTCAAGTAGTTGGCTGGAGGCTCGTACTCGCTGTAGCGCGGCTTCGAGGATGTCTTGGGGATTGGCTTCGGTGTCGATCACCAAAGGACTTGAATCGGTAACGCCGCTATTGAGTGAACGATAGCGATCTGGAAATGGTTTAAACGTTGGCATAGTAATTACTCGATGGTTAATAAGTAACGCCAGCACCGTGACCAAACGATGGGAGGCGGCTGTGTACAGGCTTGGTCAACCGAAACCATCAAATCGGTTCGCCCGAAGGCGTCCAGCACACAGCCACCATTGCAACGCACTACGAGGACTTGGATGTCCGCAGGGCGAATGATGGCACACATATGTGAGATGGCATCAGGTGACCAAACCCGATCGCTGATTTTGCAGCGAGCCCCAACAGTAATCCCCACCACCCAACAGGCGAAAGTCGACAAGTCACCTGACCCTGTAGGACCAAGCCGAAGATGCCGTAAAGGCTTTCCTGACGAAACATCCGACAGACGTTCATCCTGTCGCGACAGGCGGCGTACAGCTGGGTTAACTCTCACTTAACGTTGAGGTCCAAAATTCTACTGGACCGCACGCCCTCAGACGCTTCTGACGCCCAGTGCGGCAGGTTCGACGTTTTCGTCGAGCTGATTTTCCGCCTGCACTGGAGATCGTCACATGAACAATCGCATGTTGCTTCTTGCCTCCGCCCTTGCCTGCACCGGGTTTGCCGGACTTGCCCAGGCCTACGACACGTCCACGTCCACATCTACTACTTCCAATGCCACGCCTTACCACTACGGCATGACGCTGAACGTGGGCAAAGTCGTGTCCCTGACAGAACCGATAAGCGATGAATGCAAGGTGGTTATCGCCGACATGAAGTACATCGACAAATCCGGCAGGCCTCAAGAACTCAGCTACAGGAAGCTTTCGGACGCGTGTAATTTTTATTACAACTGACTGAAACGTCTGGTTCGAAACCGGGCGGTTTTACTGTGAGGGTTCTGGCGTTATGCTGAGCGCCTCCCTCACTGCCGCAAGGATTCGCTATGCAGTTGTCGTTTCGTACGATGTCGATATTCACCGCCGCACTCTGTTTAGTACTGGCACTGGTCTGGGGCTTGACGCCTGACTGGTTGCTGGCGATTTGGGATATCGAGTTTTCCTCAACGGCAGGCTTTGTTGCGCGGCGCAGCGCTGTGGTGTTCGCGGCGTTGGGCTTGATCTTCTATTGGGTTCGAAACGAGCCGCCGTCGGTGACTCGCAACGCATTGACCAGCGGTTTTATGGTCGGGTGTTTTGGACTGGCAGCGCTGAGTTTCGGCGAATGGCTCAATGGCCATGCCGGGCCGGGAATTTTGCTTGCGGTGCTGGCGGAACTGGCGCTGGGCCTGGGGTTTCTTCAGACCCGGCGCGTGTCGATAGCGTTCGAAACCGCGGGTTAATGCGCTTTACTCATCCAGGGGTGGGAAACGACGACAGGTTGCTGTTGGGTACGCAGCCCGGCAATCAACTCGTTGATTTCCCGACAGCCATTCAGTGTCGAGGCATCAATGCCAGTCACGTTCAGTTCCAGCAAATCGGTTTGAACGTCTGCATACACTTTTACAGTCATCAATAAATCCGGTGACAGTGTGCATTGGCAGCGTTTGGGCAAAAAACTGCTTTCGATGATGTTGCGAAGTTCCAAGGCAGATAGAAACATGGCGACCCTCTCCTTTGTGAGATTGCCAATCAATGATCGATGCTGGCTCATATGCAGTTCGGCCAGCTTAAGAACAGACAAAGCATAAAACATGCCTGGAATTTCGCTGTGCATCTCATCGGAAAATCAATGGCTTAGCGCCTGGGCTGAGAAAAACTGCCGTGCAATCTGCAAGAAAAGCCCAAGACCGTGTTGCAAATTACCGATGTAAACCGCCGGGTTTGCATTAGCGCCTGAGCGCAGTAAGAATGGCGCTACAAATTGATTACAAGCAAGGAGGCATTATGGGTTCCTGTACCTTTACCACGACTGTCGGACTAATGGTTGCCGGGCTGTCGAGCATCGTTCATGCCGCAACGCTCGAATCCATCGCTCCCTTCCCCAAACCCGAAAGCGGCTTTACCCGCCAGGTCATTCACCTCGCCCCACAAACCAAAGAGGACGACTTCCAGGTCGAAATCCTTGCTGGCAAGACTCTGACCGTGGACTGCAATCGCCAACGTCTGGGCGGGATGCTCGACGAGAAAAACCTCGAAGGCTGGGGCTACCCGTTCTACCGACTGGAAAAAGTCATCGGCCCGATGAGCACACTCATGGCCTGCCCGGACGGTACGAGCAAAAAAGACTTCGTACCCGTGTCGGGAGACGGTTTCTTGCTGCGCTACAACAGCAAGTTGCCGATTGTGCTTTACGTGCCAAAAGACATCGAAGTCCGCTATCGGATCTGGTCGGCGTCGAGCAAGGTCGAGAAGGCCATTCAGGAGTAACTTCCCCCCACCTCACACAGGCGCGCAGCTTAACGCTGCGCGCTCAGCCACGTGGCGCAAGCTGTCGAAGTTGATGTTAGCCCCCGAGTCGATGGCCACCAGCGTCTGACCGCGGACACCGGTTTGCGCCACGTATTTTTTGATGCCCGCTACCGCCAGCGCGCCGGACGGTTCGGTGATCGAGCGGGTATCGTCGTAGATGTTCTTGATGGCGGCGCAAAGTTCATCGTTACTGACTGTCAATACGTCATCAACGCAAAACCGGCAGACTTCGAATCCGTAAGCGCCAATCTGCGCCACTGCCACGCCATCAGCGAAAGTGCCAACGTTCGGCAGGACAACCCGCTCGCCCGCTTGGAGCGCTGCCGCCAAACACGCCGAATGCTCTGACTCGACACCAATGATGCGCACTTCAGGTCGCAGGTATTTGACGTACGCGGCGATGCCGGCGATCAAACCTCCACCGCCCACCGGCACAAAGATCGCGTCGAGCGAGCCTTGATGCTGGCGCAGGATCTCCATCGCCACCGTGCCCTGCCCGGCGATCACGTCCGGGTCGTCGAAGGGCGAAACAAAGGTGCGACCGGTTTGTTCTGCCAGGTTCAACGCATAGTCGAGGGCGAACGGAAAACTCTCGCCGTGCAACACCGCCTGCGCCCCGCGACTTCGAACCCCGAGCACTTTCAGTTCCGGCGTAGTACGCGGCATGACGATGGTCGCGGCAATCCCCAACGTTTTCGCTGCCAGCGCAACGCCCTGGGCATGATTACCGGCCGACGCGGTGATCACGCCGCGCGCCTTTTGCTCATCGCTGAGTTGCACCATCTTGTTGTAGGCGCCGCGAATCTTGAATGAAAACGTCGGTTGCAAGTCCTCGCGCTTGAGCAAGATCTGATTGCCCAACGCCTCGCAGAGCGCTGGCGCCGCTTGCAACGGCGTACGTATCGCCAGTTCATACACCGGCGCGGCGAGGATTTTTTTTACGTAATGCTCAAGCAAGTTTTGCTGGGCGAGAGTGCTGCTCATGGTCGTCTCCTGGCTATGTTCGGAGCCCTGGAGACAGAAAGTAAAAACCCGCCTCTAGGGCGGGTTGGGTGCTGCAGTCGTGAGCTAGCCCGCCAAATAAGGAATGGCGGTAATAATGCTTGGCTGGCAGCGCAATACGGTGGAAGTCATGGCTGAAAATTAGCCTTGGGCTGTTGGCAAGTCAATGGTCAATTTTCATTGGCTTTTGTAAGTGACAGGTTGCACCTCTACGTTCGGGGCTACCGGATGCAGGCTGCGCCAGGGTTATTTCAGGCCAACCTTGTACAACGCCCCGTCGTCTTCGTCGGTCAGCACATACAAATACTCATCCGGGCCTTGCCGTACATCCCGGATCCGGGCCTTGAGTTCACCGAGCAAGCGTTCTTCGTGAACGACTTTATCGCCATCAAACTGCAAACGGATCAACTCCTGGCTAACCAGCGCACCGATGAACACGTTGTGCTGCCAGGCTTTGAAACGATCACCGTCGTAGAACATCATCCCGCTCAGGCCCGGGGATTTTTCCCAGACATGATGAGGCCCCACGGTGCCTTCGGCGTTCTTGCCCTTGGCTTCCGGGATTGGCTGACCGGAATAGTTGATGCCGTKGGTAGCGAGCGGCCAGCCGTAGTTTTTACCGCGCTCGATGATGTTCAGTTCGTCGCCACCTTGAGGCCCATGCTCGTTCTCCCAGAGCACACCGGTCCACGGATTGAGCGCAGCGCCTTGCGGGTTACGCTGGCCATAGGACCAGATTTCCGGGCGCACGCCGGCTTGACCGACAAAGGGGTTGTCGTCCGGCACGTTGCCGTCCGGGTAGATCCGTACGACTTTGCCTTGTAGCTTGTCGAGGTCCTGGGCCGTTGGCCGGTCATTGTTTTCGCCGAGGGTGATGAACAGATAACCGTCGCGATCAAACACCAGTCGCGAGCCGAAGTGGTTGCCGACGGAGAGCTTCGGCTCCTGGCGAAAAATTACGTTGAAGTTTTTGAGGGTTTTCAAGTCTTCGGTCAGTTGCCCTCGGCCGAYCGCCGTGCCCGCCTTGTCGCCCGCACCGCCGCCTTCGGCATACGACAAATACACCGTGCGGTCTTGCCTGAAGTCAGGCGAAAGCACCACATCCAGCAAGCCGCCCTGCCCCTTGGCCCAGACCTTCGGTACGCCATCAATCGGGGCGGACAGTTTGCCGTCAACGCTGACGACACGCAGGTTGCCGGGCCGCTCGGTAACCAACATGCCCTTGCGATCGGGCAGGAACGCGAGGGACCACGGATGTTCCAGCCCCTTGGTGATCGTGGCAACTTCAAGGGTGCCCTGTTCGCTTGGCAGTTCCTGGACCGGCGCGGCGAAAACGGGCGTTGCAGCGGTGATCAGTGCGCAAGCACACAGGGTGGCCAAGAGGGTTTTACGCAACATGCACGATTCCTTTTGTCGTTCCGGCTCAACGGTTGCCGGTGCCTGTATCTCGCTGAGGCGGATTGGGAATGAATATCGGTGGGCTGGCGGGTACCGATCGGCCTTGGGGATATCGGTTGCCAATGCCGCCGTTTTCCAGGGTCGGAGGGCGCGGCACCGGCACGGTATTCGGCCCACGCATGGCCGGGGCGCTGGATTGCGAGCCTTGCATGCTATTCGGGTTGGCCCGGCGAATCGGGCTGTTGTAAGGATTGCTCGATGCCCCCGTCGGGCTTTGGGCCAGCAGCAATATTGGTGATGGCGATGCGTGCGCCAGACTGCTCAGCAAACCACTCATCGCCAATACGGTGCAGCCGAGCACAAATCTGTTCATGGGGGAGCCTCTCTACGTGGATAGAGTCTTCGATAGCACGCTACGCCCGGGGTTCGGATTTGTTAACTAAAACCTCCCTCATAAGATGTAACACGAGACGACCATCCCGCCCTGACCGGACCGCAACTGGCTGAAACTTTTGCACAAGGCCACAGGTCACCTGATCATCACTTGCGAGAACACGGCCATGGCACGGGCAATCTGGAAAGGCGCTATCAGTTTCGGGCTGGTGCATATCCCTGTGGCGCTTGTGTCGGCGACGTCTTCCCAAGGGGTGGATTTCGATTGGCTCGACAGCCGCAGCATGGAGCCGGTCGGATACAAACGCGTGAACAAGGTCACCGGCAAGGAAGTCACCAAGGAGCACATCGTCAAAGGTGTGCAGTACGAAAAGGGTCGGTACGTGGTCCTCAGCGAAGAAGAGATCAAGTCAGCGCACCCGTTATCCACGCAAACCATCGACATCTTCTCCTTTGTCGACAGTGAGCAGATCCCCTTGCAAAACATCGATACACCCTACTACCTCGCCCCCGATAAACGTGGCGGCAAGGTGTACGCGTTGTTGCGCGAAACGTTGAGCAAAACCAACAAAGTCGCCCTCGCCCATGTCGTGTTGCACACCCGCCAGCACCTGGCGGCGTTGATGCCACTGGAGTCTGCGATGGTGTTGGTGATGTTGCGCTGGCCGGCGGAAGTGCGCAGCCTCGATACGCTGGAGCTGGGCAGCGAAGTGACCAAGCCCGAACTGGCCAAGGGCGAACTCGATATGGCCAAGCGTCTGGTACAAGACATGAGCGCCGACTGGAAACCCGAGGACTACCGCGACAGTTTCGAAGACAAGATCATGGCGCTGGTCGAGAAGAAGGCCAATGAAGGCAAGATTGAGGACGTCGAGACGGCGACGGGTGAAGAAGAGCGCAAAACGGCGGATGTGATCGACTTGACCGAGCTGCTGAAACGCAGCCTGGGTAACAAAGGCGCCGGAAAAGCCAAACCGGTTTCGCAGAAAAAAGCTACGAAGACTTCTCGGGGCTAGTTCCGGATTTTGCGGTGTTTATTATGGCCTCATCGCGAGCAAGCTCGGCTCCTACAATKGATTTGTGTACGCCGCAAATCMATTGTAGGAGCCGAGCTTGCTCGCGATAGCTTAATCCGCCAAAACACATAATTCAGATCAGGACAAACACCGCTAGTAACCCGCTGAAAATCCCCCACTTTCCAAAATAATAAAGCTTGGGATTGGTTTTCTTCAGCGCTTTGGTCCGCAGTGCCCTGCCTGGGATTTTTGAAAACAGACCAAAGGTTCCTGTTCATGTCCTTGCTCTATGGCGACTAACGGATTGCTTGACTATGGTTGATCGGGCGTCGTGAAAAACACCCCCCTCGTTGTTATTATTTAATTAACAGAGGATTCAATAATGCAACGCAAAATGATCGTTATTGCAGCGTTGATGTTAACCGCCAGCTCAATGACCATGGCCGCTGGCAGTACGGGGAAAAAACCTGTTTCAGAGTGGACCTGTGAAGACTTTCTTGCCGTAGATGAAAGTTTCCGACCCACCGCAGTGGGTATTGGGGAGATGGTAAACCGCAAGGGTAAGGTGGAAGATCAGGTAGTGGATGTTGATGGTATCGCCGCCGTTACGCCTGAGTTGGTTCAGGTTTGTGGCAAAGAACCAAAGGCATCCTTTTTGACCAAGCTCAAAGCCGAATGGGAAAAAGTCAAGAAAGCCATGTAAGTTCAATGCTTTCCACTGAAAGTGGTGGAAGACATTACTTGTCAAAACATGGAATCAATCAAGGGCGCTAAAGCGCCTTTGATTGAAGACTTGTATGCCCGGGAGAATTTCCGGTGGTGACTGTTAAGGCCTCATCGCGAGCCGACTTGCCCGCGATGATTGATACGCTGTGATGCAGCGCTCAGATCAGGACAAACACCGCCAGTAACCCGCTGAAAATCCCCCACTTTCCAAAATAGTAAAGCTGGCGATTGGTTTTCTTCAGCGCTTTAGCCCGCAGGCGGACTTTGTAGACTCTGGTAAACAAGAGGTTTAAGCCACCCGTCCTGTCGCCCTCTTCGTTCGGGGCACCTGCCGCCGACATTACGTTACGGCTGAACCAGCCATTGAACGCCGCCGCCCAGCGGTACTTCATCGGACGCTCGACATCGCAAAACAGAATGATGCGGTTCTGTTGCGTGGTGTTTTCCGCGTAATGAATGAACGTTTCGTCGAACATAACCGCTTCGCCATCGCGCCAGTGGTAGTTCTCGCCGTCGACATTGATGTAGCAACCGGCATCGTTCGGCGTTTCAAGGCCCAGGTGATAACGATAGGAACCGGCATAAGGATCCCGATGACGAACCAATTTCGAGCCCGGCGGCAATTCGGCGAACATCGCCGCCTTGATCGAGCCGATGCCTTGCACCAGTTCAGTGGTGCGCGGGCAGAGCTTCATCGCTGAAGGATGGCTGTCGCCGTACCACTTCAGGTAAAACCGCTTCCAACCCGTCTTGAAGAACGAGTTAAAGCCAACGTCGTCGTATTGATCCGAGCGTTTGATCTCCCCCGCCTTCAGCAGGTTCTGGCCTTCGGCGCGGATTTCTTCCCAATGTGTCTGCAACGGGCTCAGATCAGGGAAATCCGCCGGATTGAGATAAGGCTTGTTGGGGATTTTCGAAAACAGATAAAGGAAGCAATTGAGCGGCGCCAGAAATGTAGAGTGATCACTCAGTTGGCGGCCCGGCTTGTGGCGTACGCGTCCGCGCAAATGGACGTACACAATGGAGACTACGTAAATACAGGCGATGATCAGTTTCACAAAAATCGTCACACGTCAGAAGTGAACAAACTGCCTTCCCTGCCAGCCTGGCGGCCCTTGGGCTTGTGCAGCGTCTGAAAGCAAAACATCGGGCCCGATAGCGCTGTTGTCGAAACGGTACCGGCTGTCGGCCATCATGTTGAAAAGTCGCATATTAGCCAATGTTTGTCACAAATTGTTAGCTTACAGATGTGAAAATCTGTTCGCGGATACCGTCAATGCGCGCGAGCGGTCTCAACGCCCTATCGCTTAAAGAGCCAGACCAGTACAATCGCCGCCAAACATTACGCGCCCCCCTTGGTTGATGACGGGAATGAACCCCGTCTCAGCGCACTTCGACTCGGGCCAAGCGCTCCATATGCAGCTGTCCACTTATTGCCAGATGGACCTTCCGCTTCTGACCGGGATGCATTTCCCGTGGTTTGAATACCGGAAACGGGTACTGAATCGGTACTGCCGCAACCCTAGCTACTCTGAATGCTTCGCAGGAAAAACCTTTGATTTCTACAGCTAACATCACGATGCAGTTCGGCGCCAAGCCGCTATTCGAAAACGTTTCGGTCAAATTCGGCGCGGGCAACCGCTACGGCCTGATCGGCGCCAACGGTTGCGGCAAGTCGACTTTCATGAAAATCCTCGGTGGCGACCTTGAGCCTTCCGGTGGCCAGGTCATGCTCGAGCCGAACGTGCGTCTGGGTAAATTGCGCCAGGACCAGTTCGCTTACGAAGAATTCACCGTGATCGACACCGTGATCATGGGTCACGAAGAGCTGTGGAAGGTCAAGGCCGAGCGCGACCGCATCTACTCGCTGCCGGAAATGACCGAAGAAGACGGCATGGCCGTGGCCGAGCTGGAAACCGAATTCGCCGAAATGGACGGCTACACCGCCGAATCCCGTGCCGGTGAATTGCTGCTGGGCCTGGGTATCGGCATCGAGCAACACTTTGGCCCGATGAGCGAAGTGTCTCCAGGCTGGAAGCTGCGCGTATTGCTGGCGCAGGCACTGTTCTCCGATCCAGAAGTGCTGTTGCTCGACGAACCGACCAACCACCTGGACATCAACACCATCCGCTGGCTGGAAAACATTCTGACCCAGCGCTCCAGCTTGATGATCATCATCTCTCACGACCGTCACTTCCTGAACAGCGTGTGCACCCACATGGCTGACCTGGATTACGGCGAACTGCGTCTGTTCCCGGGCAACTACGACGAGTACATGACCGTGGCGACCCAGTCCCGCGAGCAACTGCTGTCGGACAACGCCAAGAAGAAAGCGCAGATATCGGAACTGCAATCGTTCGTCAGCCGCTTCTCGGCCAACGCCTCGAAAGCCAAGCAAGCGACCTCCCGCGCCAAGGCGATCGACAAGATCCAGCTGGCCGAGGTCAAGCCTTCGAGCCGTGTGAGCCCGTTCATCCGTTTCGAACAAACCAAGAAGCTGCACCGTCAGGCGGTCATCGTCGAGCGCATGGCCAAAGGCTTCGACGGCAAGACACTGTTCAAGGACTTCAGCTTCCAGGTTGAAGCTGGCGAGCGCGTGGCGATCATCGGCCCGAACGGTATCGGTAAAACCACCCTGCTGCGCACCCTGGTCAACGAACTGACCCCGGATGCCGGTACGGTGAAGTGGACTGACGCCGCGGAACTGGGTTACTACGCCCAGGACCACGCGCACGACTTCGAAGACGACTGCAACCTGTTCGACTGGATGGGCCAATGGACCCAGGGCGGCGAGCAAATCGTTCGCGGCACACTCGGTCGCATGCTGTTCTCCAACGACGAGATCCTCAAATCGGTCAAGGTCATCTCCGGTGGTGAGCAAGGTCGCATGCTGTTCGGCAAGCTGATCCTGCAAAAGCCGAACGTGTTGATCATGGACGAACCGACCAACCACTTGGACATGGAATCCATTGAGTCGCTGAACCTGGCGCTGGAGAACTACCCGGGCACGCTGATCTTCGTCAGCCACGACCGTGAGTTCGTATCGTCGTTGGCCACCCGCATTATCGAGTTGAGCGCCAGTGGCGTGATCGACTTCAGCGGCACCTATGATGATTACCTGCGTAGTCAGGGTGTAGTGTTTTAAG
>NZ_JBFUKU010000195.1:0-10506 GCF_056400685.1 Pseudomonas sp. P5_A12
ACGCGGCGCTAGTCGCGGTTGGCCGCTTCCCAGGCTTTCAGGTCGAAACCGTCAGCGGCGGCTTCGGCTGCCGTCAACTTGGGCGCGCGGGCGAGAATCTTGCGCGCGGCCATGTGATCGCCCATGCGATTGCAGGATTCAACGGCCACCAGGCGGYCATTGCGGAAACACAGCACGGACAGCTGTTTGTCTTGGGCAGACCCGAGGACAACAGTGCTGTCGTAGCCGTTGGAGAGTCCGGCAATCTGTAGCTTCAGGTCGCCTTGATCGGTCCAGAACCAAGGCAGGGCGCCGTAAGGCGCCGGTTTGCCCATCAACCGTGCGGCCACTGCGCGGGCCTGGTCAATGGCGTTCTGCACCGACTCGAGGCGCGTGTGCTGTTCATCGTTTTGCAGGCACGGGAAACTGGCGACATCGCCCAATGCGGAAATACGTGGGTCAGAGGTGAGCAGATTGGCGTCGACCTTGATGCCGTTCTCGATGGCCAGACCCGCTTCGGTTGCCAATTGGGCATTGGGGATCACGCCAATGCCAAACACCACGAGGTCGGCGGGCAGGGCACGTCCGTCGGCGGTTTGCACGGCGCACACTTTACCGTTGTCGCCATCAATGCGGCTCAAGCCTTGGCGGAAGTCGAAATGTACGCCCCATGCTTCATGGGCCTGGCGGAACAACTCAGACATTTCCCGCGATACGGCACGGGCCATTGGCCGCTCGGCCAGTTCCAGCACATGGACATTGGCCCCTTGGGCTGCGGCTACCGCTGCGAATTCCAGACCGATGAACCCGGCGCCGATCACCACCACATTGCGCGCTTCTTTAGCCAGCGGCGCCAAGGCATCGGCATCGGCTTTGGTTTTGATGCCGAATACCTGTGGCAGCTCAGCGCCTGGCACCGGTAACGGCCGGTTGTGTGCACCAGTGGCCAATACCAAGTGGTCATAGCTGACCGCATCACCGGAGGCCAACACTACGCGACCGTTCTGGCGGTCAATTGCCGTCGCCTGGTCATGCAGTAGTTCAATGCGTTGGGTGGCATAAAACTCAGCGGGGCGGAACAACAGATTGGTCCCCTGGATTTTGCCGAGCAGGTAGGCCTTGGACAATGGCGGCCGCTGATAGGGCAGGCCGGGCTCATCGCCGATCAGGGTAATGCGCCCGTCATAGCCTTCCTGACGCAGGGACGCAGCGACCTGAAAACCGGCCTGGCCAGCACCGACGATAACGACTGAGGCAAGGGTCATGGGAGCTCCTTCAAGCGCATTCAGAATTGCGACGACGGCAGGTGCAGTACCATGCCGTCCATCTCTTGGCTGATGATCAACTGGCAGCTCAAGCGGCTGTTGTCACGGCGCTCGAACGCGTACTCGAGCATGTCGTTTTCCATGCTTTCCGCCGCTTGTACTTTGCTCAGCCAGGCCTCGTCGACATAGGTGTGGCAAGTAGCGCAGCTGCAGGCGCCACCACAGTCCGCAGGAATGCCCGGCACCGAGGCGAAAGTAGCGGCTTGCATTACCGATTGGCCGATGTCGCCTTTGACCTGATGGGCGGTGCCGTTATGTTCAATAAACGTCAATGTGGGCATGTTCTGCTCCGATTCTTGTTGGGGGCTCAGGATTGGCAGGGAATTGTTTGTGCGTTAAAACGCGGCACGCGTCCCAGGGTCAGTAACAGAAGAGGGCCGATCAGGCAGCAGGCTGCGCTGTACACCAGCATCGCCGTGTATGAACCGGTGCGTGCCAGCAGGTAGGCGAAGAGCAGCGGAGCCAACGCCGAGGCCACGGTGTTCAAACCCTGATGGACGCCAAACAGACGGCCGTACTCGCGCAAACCGAAGTAACGGGCAATCAGGAACGCGGCAATATCGAATTCTGCCCCGGCGCCAAAACCGACCAGCACCGCCGCCAGCAGCAGAGGCGCAAACTCGGTGGTCGGGCTCAGGTAGATAAAACATCCGACAGCGGGCAGCACCAGGCTGAGTGCCGACACCGCGGGTGGCCAAAGGCGATCGAGCAAGTAGCCAATTAGCATGCGGCCAAAGATCAGTGAGATGCCGAAGCCGCCGAAGACGGTGGCGGCGTCCGCCGCGGACAAACCTCTGGCTTGCAGCATCGGCACGGTGCTGGTGACCATGCCGACAATCGAAGAAATCACCAGACTGAGTGCCAGGTTGCAGGTCCAGAATTTCAGCGAGCCCATGCCTTCACGAAAAGCCATGCCGGGCAATTGCTCCAGCGCACTGCCGTCATTACGGTTACCCGCCGCAGCAGGTAGCTTGAACCACAACAGAATCAGTGGCAGCAGCACCAACAGGTTGAGCAGCGCGAGAATCACGAAGGCCGCGCGCCAATCCCATTGTTCAATGCCCCACGCCATCAAGCGGGGAATGGTTGCCGCGGTGACGCCGGTACCGGACAGGCCGATGGCCAGCGCCAGGCCACGATTGCGGTCGAACCACAGGCTGATCAGTTGCGTCCAGGTGACCGCCAATGCGCCCATGCCCACGATGGGCAGTAATGCAAAGGCGATGTACATCGACCAGATCGAGTGGGTCAGTTGAGTGGTCGCCAAGTAGCCGAGGGACAACAACAGTAAAGAAATGACCGTGACGCGCTTCATGCCGTAGCGCAGGTTGAACCAACCCACCAGCTGCAGTGATACCACGGCGCCACCAAACAAAAAGGTGATGCAGGCCTGCAGTTCACTTTTGCTCCAGCCGAAGGCATCGCCCAGCGGCACGACCAAGGTGCCGAAACCATAGAGCAGGGCGGCGTTGATGCTGATGGCAACACCGGCGACAGCCAAAATCAGGATTTTCCAGCTTTGGCGGAATTCGTGAAGATCAATTGCCGCTTCGTTTTTAGACGGGTGCATGGAGTTGGCTTCCTTATAGGTTTTGTTGAGCCAAGCACTGCTACGAGTGGTGATGTGGACCACCGCCAGCAGATTCTTTGAACAGAATCTGATTTTTTATTCAGAATAAAATCAGAAAATCCCCTTTGTCCAGCACAGCTATCTGACTCAAAGACAAACGAATTTCCTGCGTTGAATCCACCTTTCAATCAATCTGGTTCCAGTCGTGTTCAACATCCTGCTGTTTTTCTTCCATTTGGATGCCAGACCTGTGTTTGCGACAGCGGATGAGTGGAAGCATATCCGCGTTAAAAATTAATTGCACATAAAATAAAATAGTGTTCATAATTTGCCGAGGCTGAACCTGATAAAGGAGACAAAAATGAGTTCAGAAAAAGCGCAATTCAAAGCCGTGGCAGACCGTAGCCGCTGCTGTGGTTATGGCTTGTGTGCCGCAATCTGCCCAAGCCTGTACAAACTTGATGCCGATGGCCTGGTGTACATGGACGATGCCCGTGTACCACCGGAACTGGAGGAGGAAGCCCGTGAAGGTGCTGCCGCCTGCCCCGCGGAGGCCATTTGGCTTGAGCCCATCACCTCTGAAGACGAAACCGTTTAACAGCGCGAGTCTCGCTCGCAACGTGATAACCACTGAGTTGAGGATGTGCTGATGGGACGTTTACAAAACAAAGTCGCGTTGATTACCGGGACCGGCGGTGGCCAGGGCCGGGCAGCAGCGCTGCGTTTTGCCCGTGAAGGGGCGATTGTGGTCGGTTGCGACTTTGTCGCCGAAGGCCACGAGGAGACAGCAGCCTTGATGCGAGCCGAGGGGTTTACCCTGTATGGCTCGGCACCCGTGGACCTGGGTGATCACGAACAGGCCAAGGCGTGGATCGATGCCGCCGTCGCTGAGCACGGGCGCATCGACATCCTTTACAACAACGCTTCCGCCGCACGTTTCGGGCTGGTGAGCGAGCTGTCGATCGAAGATTGGCAGTACACCATGCGCAACGAAATCGACCTGCTGTTCTACACCACAAAATATGCTTGGCAGCACTTGGCCGAGCAGCGTGGGGTGATCATCAACGTATCGTCCACCGCAGCCTGGGGCGGCTCGAAAGTCGCCGGTATTTCAGCGCATTCGGCGGCCAAGGGCGCCGTGGTGTCCTTCACTCGCCAGTTGGCGGTAGAAGGCGCGCCGTTCGGTATCCGTGCGGTCAGCCTGAGCCCGGGTTTTGTCGCCACACCAGGCACCCGCCCGTTTCTGGAAGACCCAAAAATGCGCGCCATGCTGCTGGACGGCGTCTTGATGGACCGCCCCGGCGAACCTGAGGAAGTGGTGGCAATGGCGGTATTTGTCGCGTCCGATGAGGCTTCGTTCATTACCGGTTCGGACTTCGTCATCGACGGCGGGTTACTGGCGATCTAACGCACGCGACGTCAGGACAGGTGCCAGCGGCACCGTTTCATCTCGAACAATAACAAGGTGAATAACGTGGACATCATCGGTATCGGTTACATGGGTTTCGAAACCCCCAATCTTGAGGCGTGGCGTGAGTACGGCCCGCAGGTGATGGGCTTTGGTATCGGCAAGAATCCTGAGAGTGACCCTGAGTCGCTGTACTTCAAAATCGACGATCGCCGTCATCGCTTTGCGTTCCATCCAGGCAAAGTTGACCGAATTGCCTACATCGGCTGGGAAGCGGTAGGGCGCATGGCGTTCGAAGCCGGCATCAAGAAGCTGGCGGCGGCCAATGTCGCATACACCCGTGGCGATGCTCAATTGTGCGAAAAGCGTGGTGTGCGCGAGTTAGTGCGCTTCCGCGACCCCGTGGGTTATCAGCACGAGCTTTTTTACGGGCAAAAATGGCTGCCGCGCTCGTTTCAGCCAGGGCGTCCACATAGCGGTTTCCTCGCCGACGAACGCGGTGCGGGTCATGTGGTGCTGATCACCCCGGACTACACACCGGAACTGGAAGACTTCCTGCTCAACGTCATGGGCTTCAGCTGGTATGGCGCCGGGGCGGGTAAAGGGCGCACCGGTTTCTTCCGCTCCAAACTCAACCATCACACCAGTCATGACATTGCTTACGGCCACGGCCCGGGACGCATGGGCGTGCAGCATGTCGGGCTGTTCGTGCGTAATGTGCGCGATGTCGGTGAAACCTACGACATCGTGCGTCAGCGTGAACTGCCGATGATGATGACCCTTGGCCAACACGCCCAGGACCCGCACCTGTCGTTCTACCACTTCAACCCGTCCGGCTTTGCCTTTGAGACCATTGCGGAAATCGAGCCATGGCAAGGCGACCCCTACGAGTTGAACCCGGAAAAACTCAGCCTGTGGGGACACGAAATGGTCGGTCCGATTCTCGGTGCCAGCGTCAAGACACCGGAAGAAGTGCTCGACGCCGAGTACCTGCCAATCTACCTGGCCAAGCGCTGAGATGCGTCTGGCGCGGGTCGAAGTGGCCGGGCAGGCGTTCTGGGCGTTGCTGGACGCGAAATCTGATCGCCTGCAGCGGATTAATGCGCCATTCGCCCAATGGGCCGGGCTAGGTGTGGACCTTGCGCCAGACGCCCTGGACCTTTCTGGCGAATGGTTACCGTTGTCGGCTGCGCGACTGCTTGCGCCGCTGGAGCCTGGCAGTCGGGTTTTTGGTGTGGGCCTCAATTACCTCAGCCATCTCAAGCGCCTGGGCAGTGATGCGCCGGCGCACCCGCTGGCGTACATCAAGCCTGAGTCCGCGTTGGTCGGCGCTTATGACGAGATTGATTATTCGCCGCTGACCACCCAGCTCGATTACGAGGTCGAACTGGTTGCAGTGGTGGGCCGGCCGTTGCTCGATGAACCCCATGCCAGCGACTGCCTGCTGGGGTACACGGTGGGCAATGACATCAGTGCGAGGGATGCCGGCAAACAGATTGGTCGCCTCGACCTGCTCACTCAGAAAGCTATGGACCGCGCTACGCCAGTAGGCCCCTGGGTTGTAACGGCGGACGAACTGGGTGTAACCGGGCAACCGGAACTGGATCTGCGCCTGAGCGTCAACGATGAACTGCGCCAGCAGGACAATACCCGGCAGATGATTTTTACCCTGGATGAGCTGCTCAATTATCTGGATGCGCGCATCAGTCTGCGTCCGGGTGACTTGGTGTTCACGGGCTCTACCCACGGAGTGGGCCTGGAAAGCGGGCGTTTTTTGCAGCCGGGTGATCGGGTCGAGGCGCACATCGAGGGCATCGGCCAACTGCGCAATACCATTGCTGCACCACGCCAGCTCAGCCCTGCGCGTGCGGTTGGGCGACTGGGCCAGCCGCTGGATAAGTAACTGCTGATTTTAATAGGTGTTACGCCGAGGTGTGATGATGAGCGAGGGTTCGGCGTGGGCGCCGTTTCGCAATAAAGCGTTCCGCGGCTTATGGCTGGCGGGGGCGGTGGTCAATATGGCGATCTGGATGCAGACGGTCGCTGCGGCGTGGATCATGACCACGTTGACAACGTCTGCGGCGATGGTCTCTCTGGTGCAAACCGCTGTGACTCTGCCAGTCTTCCTGTTTGCCTTCCCGGGTGGTGTGATTGCCGACCGGGTTGACCGCCGCGGTTGGCTCATTATCACGCAGTGCATGATGCTCTTCGCCGCGCTGGTACTGTGCCTGCTGGCGTACAGCGCGCATCTGGAAACCTGGGGGTTGCTGGCGTTCACCTTTGTCCTGGGTACCGGCAGTGCGTTGGGAATGTCGGCGTGGATGGTGACCATGGTCGGTGTACTCTCCCGCGATCAGGTACCGGCGGCYGTGTCGTTGAACGGCATTTCCATCAACGCGACCCGCGCGTTGGGGCCGGCGCTGGCCGGTGCGTTGATTGCTTACTGGAATACCACTTCGGTGTTTTTAGTCATCGCGCTGTGCATGTTCGCGGTGCTGCTTTTCCTCTTTCGCCTGGTACCCAACCCGCCAGCCGTGGGCTTGCCACCGGAGACCCTGACCGGAGGCATGCGCAGCGGACTGCGTTATATCCGTCATTCGGCGGTATTGTTCAGCGCCATGAAGCAGGTATTGGTTTTCACCAGCAGTGCCAGCGCTTTGTGGGCATTGATGCCATTGGTGGCCAAGCAGGAATTGGGCATGGACGCCGGTGGTTATGGCTTGCTCATGGCATTTCTTGGTGCGGGTGCCGTGTTGGCGGCACTCAGCTTGCCGCGTCTGTATCGCGTATTAGGTATGCGGCATCTGCTGGTGTGCGGCGCCATCGCCTTTGCCCTCGCGACTCTCACTGCCGCGCTATCCCATAACCGTTACGGGGTCTGCGCGATGATGTTGCTTGCAGGGTTTGGCTGGATGGCGGTCAACGCGACCATTTCCACGGTTGTGCAAACATATGCCGCCAACTGGGTACGCGCACGGGTCGCATCGGTCTATGTGTTGATCTTGATGGGCGCGATGGCTGCTGGCGGCGCGATATGGGGTGCACTGGCCCAATATCTGGGGCTACGCGAGAGCTTGCTGCTCTCGACGTTGTTGTTACTGCTCGGCATCGCGCTGACCCGTAACGGCCGTGTGGAACTGGGTCAGGAGGCAGATTTTGCCGAGGTGCAATTGACCGACAAACTGCAGCTGGCCAGTCCGGTGTCCTATTCCGATGGACCAGTATCGGTGGAGATCGTCTATCAGGTCACGGAGCCCGACCGCGATGACTTTCTGACTGCTGTGTATGCAGTCGGCAAGTCAAGACGGCGTAATGGTGCGCAGAACTGGCGGCTTTACCGCGACATGGCGGACGAGCAACTCTTCAGCGAGCGCTTTATTGTTGAGTCCTGGCTGGAGTATTTGCGCCAGCAGATGCGGGTGACCCAGGCCGACCATGCCCAGGAGCTTCTCATCGAGCGCTTTCGTCGCGAAGACGTGCAAACCCGTCGGCTGATCTACCAACCGCTAGTGAAACTATCCGACTAAAGTGTTCGATTAATTCCCAGCTAAAACTTTTACGTCGCCAATCATTCTCAGGCTAGAATGGCGGCACTTTAAAGTTACTGGATCGGGCATGGACTTCACTGACGTCAACGACACCACCAAATCGGCCGGCGCAACACTCGTCAAGCCCGTTTCCAACGCCATACGCATTCTGCGTTACCTCAGTCAGGTGGGCACGCCGGAGCGTTCGGTGGACATCGCCCGGCAATTGAAGATCAACCCCAGTACTTGCTTCAATATCCTTCGCACGCTGGTGCAGGAGGAGGTGGTCGACTTCAGTGCCATGTCCAAGCGCTACTCGGTTGGCTTGGGGCTGGCGCGCCTGGTCGAACAATTGGTCACCCAAGGCCATCGCGTGCAGATGGCCAAGCCCCTGTTGCAGAACCTGGCTGCGCGCCAGCGGGTAACCATCACCCTCTGGCGCAAAATGAGCGCTGACCGTATGGGGATTGTCAGCTCTGCTGCCAGCCCGACTGATGTGCGTATCGACATGGCTGAAGGTCAGCGCCTGCCGATACTGATGGGTGCCAGTGGGCGTTTGTTCGCCACGCAAATCGACCTCGACGACCCAGAAGTACAGAGCAGTTTCGACAACATTCGCTGGGCCCAGCCTCTATCGCTGGAGGTTTTCCGTGAGGAAGTGAGAGTAGCTGCCGAGCGTGGCTGGGCAATGGACGATGGACATTTCTCGGGGGGCATTCTTGCCATTGCAGCGCCGGTCTACTCACCAACGCACAGCATCGATTTCACCGTTTCAGCGGTGATGTTCCGTGGTCAACGCGATGAAGAGGGCCTTGCCCAGCTGGGCAAGGCGCTGATCGAGTTCTGTAACGAAGTGGCCGGCGTTCTCTACTGAAACGCACCGTTACTCGCGTACCAGCAGCAGGCTGCCCCCCAGCGGGCCGCCACCTGCGGCCACCGTGCTGACACGGTGTTCACGGGTTTGCCGCCCTTCGGCACGGCCCCACAGTTGCAGGCAGGCTTCATGCACGTAACCCAGGCCATGGGTGCGCCCGCCAGATAGCTGCCCGCCATTGGTATTGATTGGCAAGCTACCATCCAGCGCGATGCGCGTCCCACCCTCGACGAAGGCTCCGCTTTCTCCGGTGGGGCAAAGGCCGAGGGCTTCCAGCCAGATCATGGTCAGAATCGAAAATCCGTCATACAGCTGCGCAGAGCCAACATCCTGCGGCGTGTAGTCGGTGCGCGCCCACATCATCTGGCCAACATCGAAGGCGGCCATTTTGGTCAGGGAAATCTGATCCCATGACCAGGGCTGGTTCAAGGCTGCTCCCATGGCTTCAATGCGGATCGGTTTGTTCGGCAGGTCCTGAGCGATATCCCGGCGCGACAAAATGATGGCGGTCGATGCATCGCAATGCACGTCGCAGTCGAACATGCGCAGCGGCGAGGAAATCATCCGCGACGCCATGTAATCGTCCATGCTCATCGGTGTGCGAAACACCGCTTTGGGGTTGCGCATGGCGTTCTGGCGACAAGTCAGGGCGATTTGCGCCAGCTGCTCCGCACGAGTGCCGTATTCATGGAAGTGACGTTGGGCGTACAGCGCCATCAGATTAGTGGCCGAGAGCACATTGAATGGCGTGAACCACTGCCAGGCGTGGCTGTTGTCACGCCCTTGAGTTTTATTGGTCAAGGCGCTCGCTTGTTTGTTCACCAAGCGGGCCGACGCTTCGGTGATGGTGCGAAACACCAGCACGTGTTTACACAGGCCCGCCGCAATCGCCATGGCACCGTTGATCACGCCGGTAAGCGGGCCGGGTCCTTCGTAGCCGCCACCAAACCAGTTGACGTTGAGCCCCAAGGCGCTTTTCAGCGCGCTCGGGCCAACCGGAGAAAATGGGTCGCCATTGTTGTTGTCGCCCGGCCAGCAGGCCACACCGTCGATGTCACTACGCTGCAGGCCAGCGTCAGCAATGGCCTCAAGGCAAGCATCAAGGGTCAGGCGCATCGCTGACTTGTTTGACGGACGCCCGATTTCCGACTGACCGATGCCGGTGATGGCGACGTCTTTTTCATAACGATGATCGAACATCACTGATCCTTCTCGAACAGAGGCAACCAGACATCCTCGACATTGAGGAAGCTGACCCGTACCGGCATGTCGATATGCACATCCGTGACCGGCATGCCCACCACGTTACTCACGAATTGCAAGCCAGGTTGTTCCACCAGCTCGATGATCGCGACCACATAGGGCACCTCCAGGTCGGGGGCCCAAGCCTGGTAATTGATGGTGTAGCTGAGCACTTTACCTTTACCGGACACCGGCTCTGGCGCCACTTCAAAGCTTGCGCAACGCGGGCAAAGCGGGGCAGGTGGATGGAAATACCGGCTGCAGGCCGCGCAGCGATGAACGAGCAGTTCGCCCCGTTCGCCGCCTTGCCAGAAGGCGCGGTTGTCGGCGTTGAGTGCAGGAAGTTTTCTAGGCATCAGCGGTCCGCAGGTGAGTGTTTGACTTGAAGTCATACGGTATCATTTGTACATATTTTCTAAAAGTGTCATATATTCATCCCGACGAAGCACGAATTGAACCTTCGTGCCGTAAAACAACAACAAGAGGATTTCACGATGTCCCAGTCGTTACTGGACAAGAGGGTAGTCGTCACCGGTGGGTTTGGTGCCCTCGGCAGCACACTTGGCAAGTTCCTGCTGGCG
>NZ_JBFUKU010000196.1:0-10468 GCF_056400685.1 Pseudomonas sp. P5_A12
CTCTCTCCGGTGCACCAAAGATCCAGGTCCATCTTGTGCTCGCCTGACAGGCGCCCCAGTGTCACACCCAGCAGGCCAACGAGTACGAAGGCCAGGCACCAACCTGCATTTGCGGCGCGTTTAGTCATGTTGTTGTACGCCAATGCAGCGACTACTTGCCGTTTCCAGCTCGCCATCGCAAAGAATCTGATCTGCCCCACGACGCGACGGTAACAGGTACAGGTGGATGTTTTGCGCCGAAATGCCCAGATGCTCCGCCAGTTTCCGGCTGTGCTGAACCATCTGCTTCAGGTGTATCGCCTCCGGGGGTTGTGCCTCCTGACTGGACAGATGCACATGCACATCGTCCATTGTTACCGGCGCGTCGAACTCTGGCGGTACCGCCTCAGGAGAGGGGGCCAGCCAGATTTTTCCCAATAGAAATGCCAATACACCCCAAAGGGGCAGTGCGAGCCACAGCCCCCAACGCCTAGGTAACGTTATCGGGTGTACGGGTCGCGCCCCCGAATCGGGATCGGCTGACGCCGGCATTGCCATGATTGTTGGCGGTTCAACGGGTTCGTCCTCTACATCGGCCAGGGTCGATTCAGGACGCGCAGCAAGTGCGGGCGCCTCGCTGTCAGTATCAACCGCGAACGGAGCCAGCGTCGCATTCGCAGTGGCTGGCAACTCCTCGACCCTCACGCCATCGGCGAGCTTGTAGCCTATGCGTGGCAAAGTCTGGATGAATTCGCGATCGGGTTGCAGTTTCTCCAACGCCAGACGCAATTGCCGGACAACCTGGGCCAGGCTGTTGTCAGTCACTTCCAGGCCGTATTGGCCCCACGCACCGGCCATCAGTTCGCGCTTGCGCACCACCGATCCACCCGACCTGAGCAGCATGGCCAGGCATCGGCTGGCGATTGCCCCGATGCGCAAAGGCTCCTCATTGGCGGCTTCAATGCGAAACAACAGGAAATTGTTCTCATCGAATACCAGATGTTCATCAATCAGCAGTTGACCCATGGCGACCTTCTATGAAGGGCAGAAAGGCAAGTCGAAGATGTGTCGTCGACCTCTAGAGTTAAGCGGTCATTCCTTGCTTTGGTCAACATCGTTATCGAACAGGTGCCAAAAATGACTGCCACTTTGCTTGCCATGGCTGAAATTTTGATCGCAAAACTGCACGGGGGGATTTATTGGCGAGCCGCGCAAAATATTGTTTCGGCGCAGATCATCGAAATAATCGAGTCCAGGTTGACGGTAGGATTCAGGCGCGCGCAGCCACTGCGGAATCGGGCAGGGTCTCACTCACCAAGCGGTTGCGGCCTTGCTGCTTGGCTTGATAAAGCAGCAGGTCTGCACGGATCAGCAAGGTCTGAAGGCTGTCGCCGGGGCCATGCCAGGCGCTGACACCGATGCTGCAGGTGACACCAACACGGTTGCCGGCATAGTCCAGCGTTGAGCTGCGCAGTGCTTGCATCAGACGATTGGCTATCTGTTGTGCGCCTGTCAGATCGGTGTTCGGCAGCACGATGAGGAACTCCTCACCGCCAAGGCGGGCGACCAGATCCCCTTGCCGGACTGTTTGGGTCAGCAACTGCGCGAAGAACTTCAGCACCTGATCTCCACCGTCATGACCGTAGGTATCATTGACTCGCTTGAAGTGGTCGATATCGAGCATCAATATGCACAACGAGCCGGGCTTGCGCGTGGAGCGCGACAATTCCACTTCAGCCAGTGTCATTCCCGCCCGGCGGTTGTACAGGCCGGTGAGAAAGTCGTGGGTCGCCGCCTGATGTTGCACCACGCTGGCATCGATCAGATGGGTCAACAGCCAATTGATCATTAGCAGACAGACCAGTATGCCGACCGCCAACAACAACCAGAATCCGTTCAATTTCAGGAACTGCGGAAAAAAATCCGGCGCCAGTGGATCACTGTAGACGCGCATTTGCAGACCTTGATGCAGGTTCGCGTAGTGATGAAAAAAGCGATCTTCGCCTTGCGCCAGTTGAGGCTGCGAGGTTGACCAGGTGGCGCCTGTGGCAGGCACAAACTCTGCCTTGCCGGCGGTGAAGCGTATGTCGAAATACAAGGCAGGCTCTTGACCATGTGACACGGCGACGTGCACGACAAGCCTGTCGGTAATTGCTGGCCCCAATACCAAGGGTGGCAGCAGCGGCTGCGGTTGTAACCGGGTTTGCGTTTCCTGGATCACTGCATAACGCCTGTCGCAGGTATAGCCCAGAAACTGTCGGCTGGTCATGCGGACACCGCCCTCTTTGAGGCTCATGCGTGGCGCCTGCGGTTTGGGCAAAGGAGCCAGTTGGTGTACCRGCACCCGTAGTGTGTACTGTGATAGCCCTTCGAGATCCGCCGACAGGGTCTCCGTGGCCCGTTGCTGGCCGGCGATGTACTCGTCCGGCAGGCATTCTTGCGGTGGCGGATTTGCCATCAGCAATGATTGTTGCAATTTATGGGTTTGCAGATTGCTCAACAGGCTGGCATAACCCCAGGCACTCCGTTGAGACAGCAGTGCTTGCTGACCCTCCAGCAGCGTGACACGTTGGGTCTGATAGCGATCGACAACGGCTATGACTGTAAGCATTGACAAAACGGCCACTATCATCCAGCAAGTACGCTTGATAGCCCGCGCGTGCAATACGACCCAACTCATGATTCTTACTCCGATGTGATCGCCAGCACTGTTTGTCTTGCATCTGCCATGACTCGTAACCGTTAACCCGTCATAGCTTCAAGGAGCTCCTCGGCAGGGGTATCGGCATAGCACTCGGCGATACTTTCAAACTCTTTTTCCAGCGCGACGAATGCTGCCGCCACATCCGGATCAAAATGCCGGCCGGCGCCGTCCCGGATGATTGTCGCCGCCGTCTCGTGGCTCATCTCCGACTTGTATACCCGTCGGCTGATGACCGCATCATAGACATCGGCGACCGCCATCAGGCGCGCGCTGACTGGAATGGCCTCACCGGCCAGGCCATTGGGGTAACCGCTGCCATCCCATTTTTCGTGATGGCACAGGGCAATTTCTTTGGCGATGCGCAGGAAAGGCACTTGCGCACCCAACATTTCCTCGGCATGCACCAGAGCCTGATAACCCAGCCGGGCGTGGGTCTTCATGATTTCAAACTCTGCAGGCTCGAAACGGCCCGGCTTGAGCAGGATGTGATCTGCAATTCCGACCTTGCCGATATCGTGCAGCGGTGCCGACTTGAACATCAGATCAATGCTTTTATCGTCAAGGTGAGCTCTGAATCGCGGGTGATCGCGTAATTTTTCCGCAAGCAGCCGGACGTAATGCTGCGTGCGCCGCAGRTGGTTGCCAGTCTCGTTGTCGCGGGTCTCGGCCAGCGATGCAAGMGCCATGATGGTCACGTCATGGGTAGCTTGCAGTTCACGGGTTCGCGCCAGGACTTCTTGATCGAGATAGGCGTTTTGCGAGCGCAACAGGTCTGCTGTCGCCTTGAGGCGCAACTGGGTCTGCACCCGCGCCAGCAGAATTGCCGGGTTGATCGGCTTGAACAGGTAGTCGGTCGCTCCTAGCTCGAACCCCAGGCACTCGTCTTCGTCTTGATTGCGGGCGCTAAGAAACAGGACCGGTACTTCACTTGTAATTGGGTCACCCTTGAGACGACGGCAGACCTCATAGCCATCCATGTCGGGCATCATCACGTCCAGCAGGATCAGATCCGGTATCGCCCGATTGACGATCTGCAATGCATGGGCACCGCTGGTTGCAATTCGGACGTGATAGCGCTCACTCAGCAGCTCACTGATCAGTTGCAGGTTGGCCGGCATATCGTCGACCACCAGCACGCTGGGTCTAGGGGATGAGTTGTTCAACTGGACTTCCTCGTGACGGGGTCACAGATGGAGCGGTAATGCGGCCGAGGGGGCGAGCGCTTTTGCCGATGGCGTACGAAGGGGAAAGGTGCGACCTGTCGTTTCTGCCAAGCGAGTGCAGTAACGCATGCCAACCCCGGATCTGCTCTGAAATGGGCTGAAGCGTATGCGCCGCGCGCTGAAAAACGCTGAAAACTTCTGAACAACGCACTTTTCAAGGAATGAAGGGCGTGTGGTCCTTGTGTTTCTATCCGCTCATTGCGTCTGTTCCACAAGCCTGCCGGGCCTCACTCAGATAGACTTGCGCCCCCTGGAAATCGAAACGTTTCACCGCGCTTTCCAGTGGCTGGAAGTGGTTTGCGAACGCGCCACGGAGTAAGCCCGCATGCGAGGAAAAGTAGGGCACTGCCTGCGCATCAAAGTCACCCAGCAGCGCATCGAGATGCTGGCAAATCCGTTGCAACTCGGCCCCGTCGACCACCGTCGGCACAGTCTCGGCTGCACAGGGCAGCTTTTCCCGCAATTGTTCCAGCAGGGCCTCCAAGGGTTCAGACAGCGCTTCCAGTGCGATCTGCAACTCATCCTCGGATCGTTTTGCGCGCAGGGCCTGTTCCAATACATTYGCCGCCTGGGCCACGGCGTCGGCGCCGATGGTCGCTGATACGCCTTTGCAGCTATGGGCCAACAATTCGGCTTTATCCAGTTCGCCCGCCGCCATTGCTGCGCTTAACTGTTTCAGCACGGGGCGCTGGCTGTCCAGGTAGTGGTGCAACATGTCCGCATACAGGCTGTGCCTGCCCAGTACCCGGCGTAGGCCGGCAACCATGTCCACACCGTCGAGTTTCAAACCTGCATCGACGCAACTCACCCTCGCCACTGACTCTGGCGCCACGGTGCGCGTTTGCCGGGCCGGCGTCTCATTCAGCCAGCGTCGCAAAACGACATAAAGCGTCTGCGGTTCGAAGGGCTTGCTGACAAAATCATTCATGCCGGCTGCCAGGCAAGCGTCATGATCACGCCTGCTGGCGTTGGCGGTCATCGCGATAACGGGCAGGGTGCTCAGTCCGGGCTGCCCACGCAGTAGGCGGGTGGCCTCCAGACCATCGAGCACCGGCATCTGCATGTCCATGAACACCAGGTCATAGCGCTCAGCCGACAACCGATTCAGCGCCTGCCGGCCATCAGCCGCGATATCGACCCAACAACCCACCGCCTGCAGTAATTCGGCCGCGACCTGCTGGTTCAGCTCATTGTCTTCTACCAGTAAAACACGGGTCCCTTCGGCCACCCTCCAGTCGCACGGAGTTTCCCCGGCGCACAAACCATCAATGACATTGCTCTGGGCTAACCGCAGGCGGACCTCAAACCAGAAGTTGCTGCCTTCACCCAGTGCGCTCTGCACACCGACCTGACCACCCATCAACTCGGATAGCTGTTTGGCGATTGCCAGCCCCAGGCCCGTACCACCAAAGCGTCGTGTGGTGGAGGTATCAGCCTGCTGGAAACTCTGGAACATGTGCTTTAACTGCTCGGACGAGAGCCCTATGCCGGTATCGGTCACGCTTAAGTAAAGCAAAGCGTCATCCACACCGGCCTGACGCAGACTCACCTCAACCCGGATCTGCCCGCGCTCGGTGAATTTCACCGCATTACTCAGGTAGTTGAGCAGTACTTGCCGCAGTCGAAGCGGATCGCCACACAAACGTTCGGGCACATCCGCAGCGACATTGAGCCGCAGACTCAAGCCTTTATCGGCAATACGCGGACGGACTTGGTCGAGCACGTCTTCCAGCAGTTGGGCCAGGCTGAAGTCGCGGACCTCCAGCTCAAGCTTTCCAGCCTCGATCTTGGAAAAATCCAGAATATCGTCAATGACGCCCATCAAATGCCGACTGGAGCTTTGTACCTTGTTCAGGTAATCGCGCTGACGCTCGCTGAGGTCCGTGCGCAAGGCCAGGTAAGTCATGCCGATGATGGCGTTCATCGGCGTGCGAATCTCGTGGCTCATGTTGGCCAGGAATTCGGCCTTGATGCGTGCACTGTCTTCGGCCAGTTGCCGCGCCTGCTCCATCTCTTGTGCCGCCACGCGCTGGGCGGAAATGTCTTCGATGATCCAGATCGAACCTTGCGACGACAGGTTGCCGGGCGCGACTGCGCGAGCACTCACGCTCGCCCAGAAGCYGCTGGCGTCCCTGCGGCAAAGCTGCATTTGCTGCTGATAGATTTCACCCCGGTCCAGCGTCTCGCGAACATTGGCTTCGAACGGGATTATTGCCTCTGTAGACATGACCTGTTCCATCCAGATCAGCGGAGAGCGCTGCAATTGTTCGCCTGCGGCATAACCGAGCAACTCGTCCAGCCGCGAATTGGCCTGCACGATCAAACTGCCTCGCACCAGTGCAATGCCATAGGGCGCCGAGGTAACGATGGCCTGCTGCTGTTCGTGCGCTTCGCGCAGGCTGCGTTCTTCAGCTTTGCGCTGGCTGAGATCGCGAATCGCTACGCACACGCATTGCCCCCGATCCTCGCGCGCCGGAAGCAGGCACAGGCGCATCTCGGCGGGAAACTCGCCACCATCAGCACGACGGGCAATCACCTCGACCGTATTGAGCAGATTTTTTATCCGCACCTGCGCGAGCAGACGATCAACGGCTTCGAGCTGGCTGTCAGGCACCAGCGCCCGGTAACTCTGGCCAAGCAAGGTGCCGGGGGCATAACCAAAGATCGCTTCGCTCATCTGGTTAGCCAGGATCACACCGTGCTCGTCGAACACCAGCAGCGCTTTAGGCGCGAACTCGACGATGCCGCGATACCAGCTTTCGGTGGCTTCCAGGGACTGCTGGCGCTGTTGCAGGATCAACGCCTGGATCTTCAGTTGCTTGGCCTGCAGGCAAGCCTGGTGTAATAGCTGCTGATTGTGCAGGCGCTGCTGCAGCAAATTCAGCAGTGTGCCGAGTTTATTGGGCAAGCTGTCGAGCAGCTTGAGCTGGGCGAGATCCGGGCGATGGGCGAAATCGAGCTCAAGACTGGCGAGCTGCTGCCCCTCTTGCAGCAGTGGCAAGCTGTAATGCACCTGGCCAGTACGCCCGACGACGGGCTTTGTATCGAATAGTAAAACCGTCTTGCAATCCAGGGATTTGCCCAGCGTCTGCTGCAACCTTTCGGTAAAAGCCTCTCGACTGGCACACAACTGCAACGTCTGCACCAACTCTCCGAGTTGCCCCTTGACCCAGTGCTTTCGGCGCAGCTCTTCATTGACATCGACATAGGCATCGAGCGCTTCGGCCAGGGCCACGACTTCGGTAAGCCCCTGGCGGTGCCCTGACTTTCCGACGGCTTCGCCGGCATTCATGCGGCGTATGCGTTCGGAAAGACTCAGCAGTGGTTTCACCAACTGACGACGCAGAACGACCAAAAATACCAACAGGCCCGCGCCCAACGTAATCAATTGCAGCAGGGCACTGATGTGGGCGGCCAGCTTCGCATTGTTCCGGGCCGCCTCGAAGTCGCTATTAAAACGTTGGGTCGTCGAGAGTTTCAGCTGATTAAGTGCGTCTGCAAGGCTCCACTCGGAATTGATGTAAGTGGTACCAGCAAGCAATGTCGGGCCCCCTTTGTGAAAGCTCTCCTTCATTGCCTGACGCTCCATGCGCGTCTGCCGGTGATCCATTTCCTCGACCGTGGTCAGCAATTGGTCTTCCGCGTCAGTCAGTCCGATCGCTCGAAAATCGGTCGCGATTTCGTGGAAAGCCCGGTTGTTCTGCCACTTTTCGTTGTATTGGGTGAGATACAGCTCGTCGCCGGTGCTGACATAAAGGCGAGCCAATTGCGTCAGTTCACGGTTGAGGGTAGCCATCAGGGCAATGTCGGTGATGGTCTGGTGGCGTCGATCAGTGGCTTGCTCGGCCYGATTGCCGATGTACTCATCCAATGCGACGGAAATCAGGCAAGCAATCAACGCTATGCCAAATCCGGCCGAAATGAGTTTGCTCAGACGTTCCAGGCTCATGGGCTCTCCTGCGACAACAGTCCCGATCACGCGCCGGAAGCTTAATGTGCAAAGTTAACCGCCATGCCCTTATCAGTGCTGTGAAAACAGCTGATTCAATCGAATCACTGTGATGAAAAGCGCTGAAAAACTATGAAGCGCCTATGGGACAGAGAAACCGAACAGCTACCCGAACGACCGGGAGGGTGTGTGATTGCAGACGTCCAAGGGTGGCTTTTGGTGAGCTGGAGGCACTTTGACTAACCTCTTTGATACGCATTTTGCGAGCGCGAGCTCTTGATTCAGTGGAGGTGCAGCATGGRCCGATTCACCGGCGGCTGCCTGTGCGGCAATGTCAGGTTTGTGGCATCGGGGCGCCCATACCGGGTTGGCCTTTGTCATTGTCTGGACTGCCGCAAGCATCATGGGGCGCTTTTTCACGCCTCCGCGATATTCCCTCAGGAGGCAGTAATGATCGAGGGCGAAACACGCGATTACGCGGGGCGGTTTTTCTGTCCTCGCTGCGGTTCCTCGGTGTTCGCCCGCACCGCCGACGAAGTCGAAGTGAATCTGGGCTCGCTGGATGCTCCAGACCAACTCAAGCCAACCTATGAAAGCTGGATTGTGCGCCGCGAGTCCTGGTTGCCGCCGTTTGCGCTGACAAGAAGATACGAGCGCGATCGTGACGCCACGGGGCGCTTTGAGGAGTAATCGTCGAATTCAGAGGTTGTGGCTACTTCACCGCGACCCCGTGCTTGATATCTCCACAATAGATATCAACGTTGCCATCCGACGGTGCCGTGCGCACGAGGATGGAGTACTCACCGGTAAGCAGAACCGACATCGGGACAGGCGCGGATCTTGATATCGTCCAGCCGCGTATGGGCTGGCGTTCGGTGTTGTCCTGTTCGTTCATTGAGTAGGCGACCGGTCCGGGTTTTTGACAGCTGCCTTTATAAATGAACGTGTAGAGACGCAAGGGCAGGGTGACACCCATTGGAGCACCACTGATAAAGAAATCTAATCCGGTTTTATTGTCATAGCTCGACAACGTTACATTGCCGATCTGACCGGCATTCTGCTGCGTGGCAACCAAAGGAACGGTCACACTAGGGGTTGATGATGTGGCGCAGCCGAAGAGGGTTGCGCTGACCAGTAGTGCTGCAAGTGAGTGTCTGAGCTGCATGGCCAAACTCCTGTGTCGAAGAACTGCACGGGTGATTAGCCGGTATAGCTCATTAATTGCTGCTCTGATGTTGTCCAAGCCAAATTACGTGTACTTGTTGCAGCGCAGCGCTAAATTTCAAAGAGATGTCCTGCCACGATGAAGGAAAGACACATGTTCAGATCTCGCTCATTGATTGCAGCCGTTACATGCCTTGCGCTGATTGGCGGCTCAACCGCAGCATTAGCCGATCCTGGTAATGGAAAGGGCCAGGGAAACGGTAAGGGCAACCCGCATAACAGCGAGGTTCATGGCAACCAGGGAGGCAAWGGCAAGCATGCCAATGGCAGCGATTGGGATAACGGCCCAAGCATCAATCATGCAAGTGTTTTAGGGATTATTGGGGGGTATCAGGACTACTGGAGTCCCGGACCTGCCTTGCCACCCGGCATTCAAAAGAACCTCGCGCGGGGTAAGCCACTTCCACCCGGCATTGCCAAAAAACTGGACGGTCGATTAGTTGGCAAGTTGCCACATTACGATGGATATGAATGGCAACAAGCGGGCACCGATTTGATATTGGTTGCGTTGGCAACCGGGCTTATTTACGAAGTTCTAAGCGGTGCTTTTGATTGATGCCTGGTGGCGAATGCGATGGGTTCGCAGATACATTCCGCCTTTCGCGGGACTTGAACTGTCTGGGGTCAAATGCGTCTTAAGCATGCGATATCACAACCCTACGGAAGCTATCATGCTTTTAAAAAACAAGAGTCTCGTTGCTGTAATGTCCTGCGCCCTGATGCTTGCAGCGGCCCCATTACTGCCTGCTGACCTGTCTGTCATGAACGCCGCCTTTGCGAAGGATGGTGGCGGCGGCGGCGGTAACGGAGGCGGTGGCGGTAACGGTAACGGAGGTGGTGGTCACGGCGGTGGCGGCGTTGGCGGTGGTCATGGTGGCGGTACAGGCGGTGGTCACGCGGGTCACAGCGGTTCCGATCACTCCGGCGGCGCTCACAGTAACGGTCGCGGCAATGGACTCAGCAGTGATCATGCCGGCAGGTCCGTCAGGGATCATGGCGAAAGCGGAAACCACTACGGCAATGATCGCAATAGTGACCGCGGTCATGGGCAAACGACTTCAGGCATCGCCCACTCCAGAGATACTCACGGCGTAAGCAAAGCCAGTGCCATTGCGGCCTCGACACCTGGAGATCACAACTCGAAAGGTTTGAGCAAAACCGGTAGGTCGGTATCGAACAGTCGCACTGATCATCCATAACGGCTGATCGGGCAGTACGGCAGACTCATTGCAACGTCTGCCGCACGCTTGAGCTCCCTTCGAATTCTTCGGTGCGCAGTTTTGTCCAGAGTGGCAGGCGGGAATCCTCGCCTACCCTAGCGCTCGCCCACTGCGTCGGCGGTGATTCAGCACGTCCCCCAAATAAGCCTGTTGCCCATGTCCGCTGAAC
>NZ_JBFUKU010000197.1:0-10372 GCF_056400685.1 Pseudomonas sp. P5_A12
GTCGATAACCCGATGTCGATAACCCGATATCGGTCGTTTTGGGCCATCCCGCAACCACCCACCACCTTTTCCACAGAAGGTTTTTATGTCTTCCAACAAAGCCCGCGCAGATTCACTTTCGCTTCTGCTGTTTACCTTGCGCAGCGGCAAGCTGATGGCGATCAACCTGCTGAAAGTCAGCGAAATCATCCCCTGCCCGCCGCTGACCAGGCTGCCGGAGTCGCATCCCCACATCAAAGGCATTGCCACCCTGCGTGGCGCGTCGTTGTCGGTGATTGACCTGAGCCGTGCCATCGGCGAGCGCCCGCTGGAAGACCCGAACGGTGGCTGCCTGATCGTCACCGACGTCAGTCGCTCCAAACAGGGCCTGCATGTTCAAGCCGTGAGCAAGATCGTTCACTGCCTGACCTCCGACATTCGCCCCCCACCCTTCGGTTCCGGCGGCGTGCGCTCGTACATCACCGGCGTGACCTCGGTCGACGGCACACTGGTGCAGGTGCTGGACATCGAAAAAGTCATCCACGGCATCGCGCCGGCACCAATCGAAACCACCCCGACCGAACTGAGCATGGAAGACGCCGAAATCCTGGGCAGCGCACGCATTCTGGTGGTTGATGACAGCCAGGTCGCCCTGCAACAATCCGTGCACACCCTGCGCAACCTCGGCCTGCAATGCCACACCGCGCGCAGCGCCAAGGAAGCCATCGACTGCCTGCTCGACCTGCAAGGCACGGCCCAACAGATCAACCTGATCATCTCGGACATCGAAATGTCAGAAATGGATGGCTACGCCTTCACCCGCACCCTGCGCGAAACGCCGGATTTCTCGCACCTGTATGTGTTGTTGCACACCTCTCTGGACAGTGCGATGAACAGCGAGAAGGCGCGCCTGGCCGGTGCTAACGCGGTACTGACCAAATTCTCTTCACCAGAACTGACCAAATGCCTGATCGAGGCGGCCAAGGCCGTCGCTGAACAAGGTCATTGAGAGATGGCCGAGGGCTTTTGTTTTTTGATGCGGCGCAACCTCGCTGAGGCTGTACCAAAGATCACCTGGCCTCAGGGGATTGTCCTGACCCAGTACCGCCCTGAATCGGCAAAAGCCGTTCATCGCTTGATGGAACAGGGTTTTCTGGACGGTGGCGGCCGCGCGCCAGCATTGGAGGTTTGGCAACAGCGGTTTGAAACCGACCCCGAATACGATCCCACCCTGTGTTTCATTGCGCTGGATGCCAACGGGATCGTCGGTGTGTGCCAGTGCTGGACCAGCGCCTACATCAAAAGCCTGGTGGTGCATCCGCGAGCACAAGGCCTCGGGCTTGGTCGCGCACTGCTGCTGCACGCATTCAACGTATTTCAGCAACGCCGGGAAGGATTTGTCGATTTGAAAGTATTGGAAGACAACCTTCGGGCGCAGCGGCTGTATGAACGTGCCGGGATGTATGTCGTCCGCCGGGAACCGGTTCCAGCCTGAGACACTCCAACTTCGGCCACTCCATGWCTGCCAAGGATGCCTGAACCATGAAAGCCGCAACCCTGACCTTCCTCTGCCTCACCGCTCTAGCCTCCCAGGCCCAAGCCTCCAGCCCTGACGCCTGGGCGAGCTACGACAAAACGGTGCTCGCCAGTTGCACCAAGGCCAGCGGCCTGAAAAATACCAAACCGGTCGGCAACGCTGCGCAGTTCGATGACCGGGTCGGCTACACCGCCCTCCTGCTCCAAGGCCAATACCCGCAAAAACACATGAAAGGCCAGCAAGGCACCGAGCTGTGTCTCTACAACAAGCAGACAAAAACCGCCTACGTGACAGAATGGGACTCCATCCGCTCGACCGCCAAGTCCCAGTGAGTGGCGCATAACTTGCTTCAACGCTGAGCGGTGCGGTGACATTCTGTCGCCGTTTCATGCCTTTACATGTGGCCCGGCGATCAATGAATACAACGTTTTCCTGCGTAGGTTGCGGCAAATGCTGCAATGACCACCACGTCCCCCTGACCTTGGCGGAAGCCCGGAGGTGGGCGGCCGATGGCGGCCAAGTGATCGTGCTGGTCGAGGGCTTTTTCGGTAACGGCCTGGGCCTGCCCGTGCAGCAACGCGAACACGCCGAACGCCGTTCGGTAGTGGTTCGAAGCGGCACGTCCCAGGCGTATGTGGCAATCACTTTTGGCGCCTATAACGTCGGCCCCTGCCGGAATCTTGACGAAGACAACCTGTGCCGCATTTACGAACGCCGACCGTTGGTGTGCCGCATCTACCCGGCGGAAATCAACCCGCACATCACTCTGAACACGGCGAACAAGGACTGCCCGCCCGAGTCATGGGAGCAAGGCCCGGACTTGATCTTCGGCGGCGAGTTAGTGGATCGGGAACTGGCGGCATTGATCCAGCGTTCTCGTCAGGCGGATCGCGACGACATTCAGACCAAGGATGCGATTTGCAGGTTGCTGGGGATTCGCACGACAGCGCTGAAGGGTGATGGGTTTACTGCTTATCTGCCCGACATGAGCGCGTTTGCCAGGGTCATCGATCAGGTGTCAGCGCAGCCGCTGGCGGCGTCGGAGAGTGACTGGTGGTTTCATGTATCGGGGAATGACATTGCCGGGCAAGTTCAGGCTGCGGGGGCGCAAGTGGCGACTGATGCGCCGGTGAACTATGCGTTTATTTCGCTGCGGGCGGCTTGATTCAAGAGAAATATCTTCGGGTATGACCCCATCGCGAGCAGGCTCGCTCCCACACTTGATCTGCGTAAAAACATAGATCCACTGTAGGAGCGAGCCGCCTCCGGGCGGCGTTCCGACGATGACGGCAGATCAGACACCGCTGAAACTGAAACTCAGCGCTTACCCATCGAACGACGCGTACCAGGAGGCGCCGCCCCAGGCGTCTTGGTATGGCCATTCTTCGCGCCATTCTTGTACCAAGGCTGGCTGGCGTTCTTCGCAGCGGCCAGGTCACCCGGTTTGAACGGGAACTTGAACGCCGGGATCGCGGCTTTGGTTTCGCTGTCTGCGCTGGAGTCGACGCTGTCTGGCAGGTCTGCCTGGTCGTCGCTCAAAGCGTCGGCAACCGGCGGTTGTGTCGGGGAAGTCATGAAAGCTCCGGGTGATGCACATAGAGTCGGGCCCGGTCAGCGAGCCGCGAAAGGCGGCAGTATACCTGTGTCGAGAGCTGCAAGCTTCACGCGACGAGCGAGTCCGTCGGGTTTTGTGTTGACTGGTACACCGCCATCGCGAGCAAGCTCGGCTCCTACAAGKACRGCGCYGTMCTTGTAGGAGCCGAGCTTGCTCGCGATGAACGATAATGCGGTCAACCAGAAGAAACACGGGGCATCGTCCGCCGCTGATCTAAACGCCCAAACTGACAACCCCGTCAGTTACCAGTCACCCTCCTGACGGGCTGACAGGGTTATAAAGAGGGTATAAATCTGTAGATACCCTAATCCATCAGCCCGGCGCCCCACTTGCATGCGAATTCAGAAAAAACCCGCCTTGATCGCAGGTCTGCTAATCGCCTTGGCAGCGATGGGCACGTGGTATGTCACCAAGCCCGCCACGGCCAAACTCGCTGCCCCTACCGCGATTCCGGTGCGCGTGGTCAACGTCGTTGAAAAAGACGTGCCGCGCTACGTCAGCGGCATAGGTTCGGTGCTGTCCTTGCACAGCGTCGTGGTGCGCCCGCAAATCGACGGCATTCTCACCAAAATCCTGGTCAAGGAAGGCCAACTGGTGAATAAAGGTGACCTGCTGGCCACCATCGATGACCGCTCGATCCGCGCCAGTCTCGATCAGGCCCGCGCCCAACTGGGTGAAAGCCAGGCGCAGTTGCAAGTGGCGCTGGTCAACCTCAAGCGTTACAAGTTGCTGAGTGTCGACGACGGGGTTTCCAAACAGACCTACGACCAGCAACAAGCGCTGGTCAATCAACTCAAGGCCACCGCCCAGGGCAATCAGGCCTCAATCGATGCCGCTCAGGTGCAACTCTCCTACACGCAGATTCGCTCTCCGGTCAGTGGGCGCGTCGGAATTCGTACGGTGGATGAAGGCAACTTCCTGCGCATGACCGACGCCCAAGGCCTGTTCACCGTGACGCAGATCGACCCGATTGCCGTCGAGTTCTCCCTGCCGCAGCACATGCTGCCGATCCTCCAAGGGCTGATCGGCGACCCACAACGCGCACAGGTAAAAGCCTACATTGGCGCCGACACCGACGGTGAAACCGGCAATCTGCTGGGCGAAGGTCACCTGACCCTGATCGATAACCAGATCAACGCCAACACCGGGACCATCCGCGCCAAGGCCGAATTCAACAACCCCGGGCAGAAACTCTGGCCGGGCCTGCTGGTGACGGTAAAAATTCAGACAGCCCTGGAGAAAGATGCACTGGTGGTACCGCCCACGGTCGTACAACGGGGTCTCGATCAACACTTCGTGTACCGGGTCAACGGTGACAAGGTCGAAGCCGTCACCGTGCAGGTGGTTTCGCAAGGCAGCGGCCAGGACATCATCAAAGGCGTGAAACCGGGCGATGTGCTGGTCACTGATGGCCAGTCGCGGCTCAAGCCAGGGTCGACCGTGCAGGTGCTGACCGAACCGCCACAGGTGGTGCAATCGGAGTCGAAGCCATGAAGGGCCACGGCTCGATCTCGGCCTGGTGCATCGATCACCCGGTCGCCACCCTCCTGCTGACCTTCGCCCTGGTGCTGCTCGGCGCCATCGCCTTCCCGCGCCTGTCGATTGCGCCGCTGCCGGAAGCCGAATTCCCAACCATTCAGGTGGCCGCGCAACTACCCGGCGCCAGCCCGGAAACCATGGCGTCGTCGGTGGCCACGCCGCTTGAAGTGCAATTCAGTTCCATTCCCGGCGTGACCCAAATGACATCGAGCAGCGCCTTGGGCTCGACCATCCTGATCCTGCAATTCACCCTCGACAAAAGCATCGACACCGCCGCCCAGGAAGTCCAGGCCGCGATCAACACCGCTGCCGGCAAACTGCCCAAGGACATGCCCAACCTGCCGACCTGGCGCAAGGTCAACCCGGCTGACAGCCCGGTGCTGATCCTCAGTGTCAATTCCACGCAAATGCCCGGCACCGAGCTCAGCGACCTGGTGGAAACCCTGCTGTCGCGTCAGATCAGCCAGATCGAAGGCGTAGGCCAAACCAACATTACCGGTCAGCAACGTCCGGCGATTCGCGTTCAAGCCTCGGCGGACAAACTGGCTGCCATCGGCCTGACCCTCGCCGACATTCGCCTGGCCCTCCAGAACACCAGCCTCAACCTGGCCAAAGGTGCGTTGTATGGCGAGTCGAGCATTTCGACGCTGTCGACCAACGACCAGCTGTTTCACCCCGAGGAATACAGCCAACTCATCGTTTCCTACAAGGATGGCGCCCCGGTTCATCTGAGGGATGTCGCCAAAGTCGTCAACGGTTCGGAAGATGCCTACGTTCAGGCCTGGGCCGATGGTAAGCCCGGGGTGAACCTGGTGATTTTCCGGCAACCTGGGGCGAACATCGTCGAGACCGTGGACCGCATTCAAGCCGCATTGCCCACACTTAAAGCCATGCTCCCCGCCTCGGTGCAGGTCAACGTGCTGGTCGACCGCACCCAGACCATCCGCGCGTCCTTGCATGAGGTGGAAATCACCCTGCTGATCGCGATCCTGCTGGTGGTGGCGGTGATGGCGCTGTTTTTGCGCCAATGGTCGGCGACCCTGATCGTGTCCGCGGTGCTGGGCGTGTCCCTGATCGCGAGTTTCGCCCTGATGTACATCATGGGGTTCAGCCTGAACAACCTGACGCTGGTAGCAATTGTGGTGGCCGTGKGGTTTGTGGTCGACGATGCGATTGTGGTGGTGGAGAACATTCACCGACACCTTGAAGCCGGCGACGGCATGCGCGAGGCGGCGATCAAGGGTGCCGGCGAGATTGGTTTTACCGTGGTCTCGATCAGTTTCTCGCTGGTCGCAGCGTTCATTCCGCTGCTGTTCATGGGCGGCGTGGTCGGGCGGTTGTTCAAGGAGTTCGCCCTCACCGCTACTTCAACCATCATGATTTCGGTCGTGGTGTCGCTGACGCTGGCGCCAACCCTGGCCGCGCTATTCATGCGTGCGCCGGTGCACCACGCCCACAGCAAACCGACGTTCGGGGAACGCTTGCTGGCCGGCTATGAAAAATTATTGCGCCGTGCCCTCGCCCATCAGAAATTAATGATCGGTGTGTTCGGACTTTCCCTGTGCCTGGCCGTCGCCGGTTACATTTTCATTCCCAAGGGCTTCTTCCCTGTACAGGACACAGGGTTTGTCCTCGGTACGACCGAAGCCGCCGCCGATATTTCCTACGGCGACATGGTGAAAAAACACCTGGCGATGGCCGAAATCGTCGCGGCAGATCCCGCAGTCGCGACGTTTTCCCACTCGGTCGGTGTCTCGGGCAGCAACCAGACCATCGCCAACGGCCGCTTCTGGATTTCCCTGAAAAAACGCGGCGACCGCGACGTTTCGGCCAGTCAGTTCATTGACCGGATTCGTCCGCAACTGATGAAGGTTCCGGGCATCGTGCTGTACCTGCGCGCAGGCCAGGACATCAACCTCAGCTCCGGACCGAGTCGTGCCCAGTACCAATACGTGCTCAAGAGTAACGACGGCGCGACCCTCAGCACCTGGACCCAGCGGCTGACGGAAAAACTGCGCAGCAACCCGGCGTTCCGCGACATTTCCAACGACCTGCAACTGGGCGGCAGCATCACCCACATCAGCATCGACCGTAGCGCCGCGGCGCGTTTCGGCCTGACCGCCACTGATGTCGACGAAGCCCTGTACGATGCGTTTGGTCAGCGCCAGGTCAATGAATTCCAGACCCAGATCAACCAATACAACGTGATTCTGGAACTGGACACCAAGCAACGCGGCAAGGCCGAAAGCCTCAACTATTTCTACCTTCGCTCGCCGCTGAGCGGGGAAATGGTGCCGCTGTCGGCACTGGCAAAATTTGACGCACCCACGGTCGGCCCGCTGTCCATCGCCCATGACGGCATGTTCCCGGCCGCCAACTTGTCGTTCAACCTCGCGCCCGGCGTGGCGTTGGGTGATGCGGTGATCATGCTCAACCAGGCCAAGGTCGACATCGGCATGCCGGCCGCCATGAGCGGCAACTTCCAGGGTGCGGCGCAAGCATTCCAAAGCTCGTTGGCTAGCCAGCCGTGGCTGATTCTGGCGGCGCTGGTGGCGGTGTACATCATTCTCGGCGTGCTCTATGAGAGTTTCGTCCATCCGCTGACCATCATTTCGACGCTGCCCTCGGCGGGACTCGGGGCGGTGATCATGCTGTGGATTTGCGGCCAAGACTTTTCGATCATGGCGTTGATCGGCCTGGTGCTGCTGATCGGCATCGTGAAGAAGAACGGCATCCTGATGATCGACTTCGCGCTCGACGCCCAGCGCAACCGTGGCTTGGCGCCGGAAGAGGCAATCTTCGAGGCCTGTATTACACGGTTTCGGCCGATCATCATGACCACCCTCGCGGCCCTGCTCGGCGCCTTGCCGCTGATGCTCGGTTACGGCACCGGCGCTGAACTGCGCCAGCCACTGGGCATCGCGGTGGTCGGTGGCTTGCTGGTGAGCCAGGCGCTGACGCTRTTCACCACTCCGGTCATATATTTGTGGCTTGAGCGTCTTTTCCATCGACCTGAACCAGCCCCGACACCGGCGCTGGCGACCACAGACTGAGGCGGGGTCATGCGCGTTCTGATTATCGAAGACGAAGAAAAAACCGCGGACTATTTGCACCGTGGCCTGACGGAACAGGGTTACACGGTGGACGTGGCGCGGGACGGCGTGGAAGGTCTCCACCTGGCGCTGGAAACTGACTACGCGGTGATCGTCCTCGACGTCATGCTGCCGGGCCTCGATGGCTTCGGCGTATTGCGCGCGTTGCGTGCGCGCAAGCAAACCCCAGTGATCATGCTCACCGCCCGCGAACGCGTCGAAGACCGCATCAAGGGCTTGCGCGACGGCGCCGACGATTACCTGGGCAAACCATTTTCCTTCCTTGAACTGGTGGCGCGGTTGCAGGCGCTGACCCGGCGCAGTGGTGGGCACGAACCGGTGCAAGTGAGCATCGCCGACCTGTGGATAGATTTGATCAGCCGCAAGGCGACACGCGCCGGCACACGTCTGGACCTGACCGCCAAAGAGTTTTCGCTGCTCAGTGTGCTGGCCCGTCGGCAAGGCGAAATCCTGTCGAAAACGGCGATTGCCGAGATGGTCTGGGACATCAATTTCGACAGCGACGCCAACGTTGTAGAAGTCGCGATCAAACGCCTGCGGGCCAAGCTCGACGGGCCGTTCGACGAGAAACTGCTGCACACGATTCGTGGCATGGGTTATGTGTTGGAGAGYCGTGGTGTCCAGTAACTCCATCGCGCTTCGCCTGAGCGGGATGTTTACGCTGGTTGCGCTTTTAGTGTTTTTGTTGATCGGCTGGGCGTTGTATCAGCAGGTCGATAAAGGCTTGGGTTTGCTCCCCGAAGCCGAACTGGATGCGCGCTACAGCGTACTCGAATCCACTGTCGGCCGTTACGGCACGCCCGAGCATTGGGTCAAGATCAATAACAAGCTCAAGCTGCTCGGAGAAGAAGACAAGCGCATTAGTTTCTGGATCGTCAGCGGTGATCCGCATTACGAATACGGCGACCTCACACCGCAAATCCGCACCTTCGCCGAAGGGTCGCTGGGCATGCGCGACTTGCAGTTGCCCGACCATCCCTACCCGCTGAAAGTGCTGGTGAGCCAGTTTCCGGCGAAGGATCAACGCCCGCCGTTGCGCTTCATGATCGGCATCGATACCGAGACGTTTTTCGAGACGCAACATAACTTACTGATCGCGCTGATCAGCCTGGCGATTGTCGGTGTGTTGTTGGCTTCTGCGCTGGGGTATTGGGTGGCGCGGATCGGCCTCAAGCCTTTGATCAAACTGTCTCAGGAAGCCCAGCGCCTGGCGCCGCCGCTGCGTTCCGGGCGCCTGCGATTATCGTCGCTGCCGCCGGAACTGGATCAGTTCGTCAATTCGTTCAACTCTACGCTGGAACGGGTTGAACAGGCTTACTCACGGCTGGAATCGTTCAACGCCGACGTCGCCCATGAATTGCGCTCACCGCTGACCAACCTGATCGGGCAAACCCAGGTCGCGCTGACGCGCGGGCGCTCCGCCGAACACTACTTTGAAGTGCTGCAATCGAACCTCGAAGAGTTAGAACGGTTGCGCTCAATCATCAACGACATGCTGTTTCTAGCGAGCGCGGATCAGGGCAGCAAGGCCACCAAGCTGACCTCCACTTCACTCGCTGATGAAGTGGCGACAACGCTGGATTACCTGGATTTCATTCTTGAGGATGCGCAAGTTCAAGTGCAGGTCAGCGGAGATGCGCAGGTGCGGATAGAGATCGCGCATTTGCGCCGGGCGTTGATCAATTTGCTGAGCAACGCGGTGCAGCACACCGAACCTGGGCAAGTGATTCAGGTGCGGATCGAGGTCGAGGAGCATCAGGTGAGCATTGGCGTCGCCAACCCCGGCACACCGATTGCCAGCGAGCATTTGCCACGGTTGTTTGAACGGTTTTATCGAGTGGATGCATCGCGCAGCAACAGCGGCAACAATCACGGGTTGGGACTGGCGATCGTCAAGGCAATTGCGCTGATGCATGGCGGGGATGTGTTTGTACGCAGTGACCACGGCATGAATACCTTCGGCATTCACCTGCCCGTCTGACCCTACCCAAGGATCGTTCCCACGCTCCGCGTGGGAATGCCGCCCGGGACGCTCCGCGTCCCCATCCAGAGCCGAACGCAGAGCGCCCGTTGGGGCATTCCCACGCAGCGTGGGAACGATCATTGGCAAACTGTTGCTTCAACCGCAATAGTCCTTTCTTGAACTGGCTCTGTTTCCCATTGGCCAAGATCCTTATCTTTGCCCGCACCAAACAGCACTTGCCAAGCAAGAAGGTTTTAAAGATGTCCAACATTACGGGTATTGCCAGCGCTTTCGTTTTGTCCTCATTGTTTCTGTCTCCGTTCGCCATGGCGGAAGAGTCGCAGACGTTCGTCACGCAAAATGCCGCACGCACCACAGCCTACGATCAGTATCAGAGCGAAATGACGGCCAAGGCTCCGGACGCTGCGCAATCCCCACAAACATCGACGTCTGCAAGCCAGACTTTGAATGAGAAAGACAGCTGATTCATCGAACGACTCTGTTTCCCTCGACACTTTTCATCGGCTCTTCCCTTTGAAAAGTTGTCTTCAAAGCCGCTGCTATCAGCGGCTTTTTTTGTTGTGGTTGATCGTTCCCACGCTCTGCGTGGGAATGCAGCCCGAGAC
>NZ_JBFUKU010000198.1:0-10265 GCF_056400685.1 Pseudomonas sp. P5_A12
GGGCAGGGGACAGGTCGTCGGTGTTGGTTTCGCCGGTGACCTTGAACACGCGCAGGCTGATCTTGTCGGCCAGTACAGGGCGGTTTTTGAACCACTCGCCGTCAGCCCAGGATTGCAGCACGCCTTTGGCGTGAACGTTGCCGTTCTTGGCGCGTTCAGCGACGTCGTGGAACGCATCGAACATCAGCAGGGTGTGCTTGAGTTCTTCGGCAGCGACCGGCGCCAGTTCGGCGTCGTCCAGCAGGTTGACCAGCGTGACGATGTTGTAGCCGCCCTGCATGGTGCCGAGCAGTTCAACCGCGCGTTTCTTGTCGATCAGAGGGGATTGGGCTTCGCCTTTGGAGAGGGCGGAGAGGAAGCCGGCCTTTACATAGGCCGCTTCGTCCACTCCTGGTGGAACGCGGTTGGTGATCAGGTCAACGAGGAAGGCTTCTTCGCCAGCCGGGGGATTTTTCAGCAACTCGACCAGGCCAGCCGTTTGTTCGGCATTAAGCGCCAAGGGTGGAAGCCCTTGCTCGGCACGTGCTTGTAATTGTTGTACGTAGGTCTCAAGCACTGGGCTTCTCCTGTCTTACCGCGTGTTGTTGAGTGGACGCAGAGGGCGCAAAGCAGCCGGCATGGGTCCACTGAATAAAGGTAGGAACAGTTGTTCAGCAATCGAGGGTGACCACCCAAAACCACCGGATCAACTGTTCCTACAAAAGGTGTTCTGTCCCGAAGCCCGAAGGCACAGATCGGCGTCTGCCTCAATCGGAGATTTTCGCCAATGACACTCATTGTCGACACTATTTCGTGATCGAGCCGAAATATAATGATTTGTCAGAGGGTAATCAACAAGATTGTCGACACATTTTGGATGAGACCCAAAAAACACGTCGCAAATGGCGGTTGGAACGCCTGAGAATTCGATTGATCGCACAAGGTGTCGACAATGAGAGGGCTCCGTTGCAAGCGTGCCAGAGCCCTCRGCCCATCGGCTCGACCGTACAGCTCATATCCCCAGAACCTGGCTTCTGGAAAAACACCCCGTAGTCGTTTTGTCGGAAGCTGTAGTTCCCTTGGTAATCCTTGCCGATGTATCGGCTACCTGAATCACTTTGCACCTGGCTCAGGGTGATCGAGGCGTTCGCCCATTTCAGGTACACGACACCAGGCTGCGTGGTAAAGAAAGTGGCGGTAATCGGCGTGTTGAGTCCGGGACAACGAAACACCAGGGGGCCATCGGTCAGTCTGTCGGGATCCTTGGTTCTTACAATGGCCGAGCCTTGGCGCAGCTGGTGCGCACGCTCGGCATAACTTCGGATCGTGCAGGCCTTGGGGTCAGGCCCGGAGCCACACTGGTTGCGGGCTTCGATCCAGAACTGTTGGTCGATCATGACTTTTTCGGGCGGCGGCACGGAATGTTCATCCGTGAGCGCCAGGCGATAGAGTCGAAACATTTCAATATCCATCTGCGCCAGTTGTGGATCGTGGCAGATGAGTTGTTCTACGCGTGCGCTAGCGTTGCCGCAGTCGAAGCTGGTTTTGTAGATTCGAGCAGGTTTGGCAGGCTTTGAATGCTTGGCAGCATTGGCAAAGGGGATTGTCGCCGCGCATACGCTGACGAGAAGGCAGGTGAAAAGGGCCGTGACCGTTTTCATGTTTGACGTCACCCGAATCATTTACTGAACACGACTATAACCCCAAGCGAGAGAAGTTCCACCCAGACACATTATTAACTCGTGGGTGACGCCAGATGTTCACGACGCAGGCAATGATAAACCTGAAGCCTCCCGGTTTTCAGGGTGCTTAAGGTTCACCAAGAGCTGTTCAAAAAAAGCGACCACCATTATCGGAGCTATCCCAAGCACTCCAATCCTCGCCTAAATGCTTCCAGTTCATTGGACCACTACAACCACCACAACAAGGACGCTGTTCAGAAGTTTTCAGCGTTTTTCAGGGGCCGGCGAGGTACGCCTCAGTACATTTCAGAGCGGGCCAGTGGATGGTATGTGTTACTGCGTCTCTAGTCAGAGGCGATGGAGTTGTGCTTGCCCAGCCTACTTATCCCGGTAGAACCAACCGCTAATTGAGTAGAAAAAGCTGAGAAACATGTCGTTCAGGAATGACACATAAGTAGTCCACGTTGCCACGAATCATGGCTATTTGCCCAGGTCGCGCGTTGAAGGGCGACAAATCCGCCTGAAAGTACACTTTATGCCGATGTTCCGGTTCGACAACCCAGATATTGGTGGGTTATTTGAAAAGTCAGTATTCGTTTATAAACAACGATTTATGGGTATTTAGCGATGTCGTTTTTCAAGAAGATGTTCGCGAGTCTCAAGTTCTTTTTATTTAGCAAGAAACCTGAGAATTCCGAAACAAGCTTTCCTGCGATTGATCCCGAGGCGATTAAAGCCGAGCTCAAAATCGTCGAACAGGCGCGTGCGCAGGGTGCTGTCGGTGTTCCGAGCGTCCGAGACACGATGCTGACCGAAACCGAGCACCAGATTCAGGGAACGGTGGGCAAGATGCGCGCGGCCACCTTGAAAACCGGGGAGCAATGGCTCAAGCAAATCCAGCAGCGTCTGGATACCGTTGATCTCACCCAGGAAACAAATCGCACCGTACAACTCGGCGATGAGTTCGTACGCAAGGCTGATTCCATCCTTTCGGGAGCGGACGCTCGTCTCAAAGAAGAGATGCGCGAAGCCAAAGCAAAAAAGGAAATCCTGGACAGCTTCCGATCTGCCAATCGCCTGCCAGAAACGCCGGCAAAGCTTTCGAGCACTGGCGATCACATTCGCCAAGTGGCTTTTCTAGTGATTTTTGGCGCGATTGAATCGGTAATCAACGCGGTTTTCTTCGCCAGTGGAATGGCGGGCGGTCTGCTGGCCGGGGTGCTATTGGCAGGGCTATTGGCCTTGGTAAATATACTTGGGTGTTTCTTTGCAGGTTTTTTGTTTACCAACAAAAACCATGTCAGCGGCTTTCGCCGGATGCTCGGATATCTTTGCGGATTGATTGGTTTGTTCTGGACACTGAGCATGGGCTTGTTCGTCGCTTACTGCCGTTACGTCATGCCGATGATTGATGAGGAAACCAATGATCAGTTGCAGTTGATCGGGCAAAGCATCAAGAGCCTTAGCTTGCCTTTCAGTAATTTTGAGAGCGTCGGCTTGTTTTTGGTAACGGTAGCCTGCGGAGTTTTTGCTCAGTATCACGGCTACGCATGGTCAGACCGCTATCCGGGCTACACCAAGATATACGGCTCCTATGTCAAAACTTACCGTCGCATGATGGGTGTTATCAATAGTCTGCGGAAGGCCCTTGAGACAGAGAAGACCATTACGCTTGAGCAGATCGATGTAAACGTTAAGCAGGCCCAGGAAGCGATCAAGCGCTTCAAGCGCAACATGGGCGAAAAATCGGTGGCCAGGAAGAAGGTCACTGAGCACTTGGTACTGGCGGACAATACGATCCATGCCTTGACCCAATGCTACCGCTATGAAAACCAGATGGTGCGGCCAGTAGACAAGCCACGACCGGACTATTTTTCCCAGCCCGTCGTACTGAACCACCAGGAATTCCCGGATTTCGGTACCGAGCGCGACCAAGAAAGGTTAACGGCTCAGGAAAATCTGCTTAGCGAGATGGTCGCCATTCTGGAGCCCACACGCGCCAAGGTGCAGTCGTCTTTCAACCGGACATTCGATCAACTCAAACCACTGGAAACCCAGACTTAAGGACGCCCGATGTCACTGTACGAAGAAGAGAAAAAATCCGGGCTGACTACCCTGTTGGTTTGCCTGATTGCCGTGATTATCTTGTGCGCCGCTGGCTACGGAGCCTATTACGCGCTAACCAAAGAGAATGTCGACAAGGTAACCCTATGCCCCAGCGGTGGGCCAATGGGCCAATATGTGGTGCTGATCGACAACACCTCTCCGTTCCCTTCCAATCAAAAGGATGATCTGACCCAACGTTTCAAGCACATGGTGCTGGATGAAGTCCCGAAAGGCGCACTGGTGACCGTGTTTCTGCTGGGCGAGAAATACGAACAAAACAGCGCCCCTGTGTTCGAAAAATGTAATCCGGGGCAGTGGCGCGAAATGGACAAATTGACGAAGTCTGAGACGTTCGTGACTAGGGAATTCAACGATAAATTCGCTAACCCACTGTTCGATATGGTGCAGCAGATCCCTCTGAATGTGCAGGCCAAGACCTCGCCTATTTTCGAAATGCTTCAGATCGCCGGCATCAACGGCTTCAAGTACGCGAACTTGAAGGGTCCAAAGAACTTGATTATCTATTCGGACATGGCCGCAAACATGCCGCGCTTCAGCATGTACAACAACGCGCTGTCGTCCTACAAGGACTTCGCCAAAACTGCCTATGGCCAGGAATCGATCGCGCCGGCGCTGGCCGGTGCTTCGGTGACGATCAATATGCTGGTAGCAGAACCCACGGTCATGCCCTACAACAAGCGTGCAGAGTTCTGGGCTCAGTATTTTTCTGAAAACGGTGCATCACTCCCTGAGATTCGCCCTATGGGGGCGCATTAAATGTCAGTACATACAATCGTAAGACGGGTAAAGACCTGGTTCTGCGTTGCGCTGCTGCTCAAGATCATCTGCGCCAGCATCAGCTTAAAGTTCAACGACCCTACCTGGTTCGGCTTCTGGATTCCCATCAGTATAATGTTGATGTACTGGATCGTTGGTCATCGTGTTCGCGAGCTTTATGACGTGAGGCTTTCGGTCGCCAAGTACGCTGACTCGGTGTATTACCTGGGTTTTCTGTTCACTGTCAGCAGCATCATCATTTGCCTGTTCGACATTCAGAGCATCGGCGAAAACCTCAGTGGCATGGCCATGCGCTTCGGGGCAGCCATGGTGAGCACTGGACTGGGGATGGTTGCTCGCACCCTCTACATAGGTTTCAAGCAAGACCAATCTGATGCAGTCCAAAGAGTGGAAGAGCGCGCGATCCTCGCATCCGAAAACCTGGCCCTGATGTGTGACGACACCTATCAGAAGCTGGTGGTGTTCCGGGACGAGGTCGTGGGCACCACCAAAGAGACCCTCGCCGGCGCCAAAGAGCAAATCTCAGAGCTTTCCAAGCACAGCAGGGAAGCAATGGATACCTATTTTGCCAACGCTATCCAGCGCAGCAACGAATCCTTCGACGCCATGCTCAAGGACGCCAGGGCTGCCTGTGATGATTTGCTGGTAACCATCAAGGGCCTTTCCGAGAAAAGTGAGCAAACACTTGAGCGCATGGAAGCCCATGCCATGGAGTTCGGGAAGAAGGCCGAGCATCGCCTGGAACAGACCTTGTTCCCGGATGACCTGTTTGCTCAAAAGCTCAAGCCGTCCATCGACGCGCTTGCCGATACGACCGAAGGGGTCAATGTGGGAATCTCTACGTTGGCGGACGATGTCAAGACGGCTGCGCGTTCGGTGGGTATCGCAATTCGCGGTCTGAACACCAAGACTCAGACTCTGGAGGATACGCTCACGGCGGTGGGCACTATCGTCGAAACTCAACAGCGCATGATGGATGCCATGAACGGCCAGGGTAATAGCCTGCTGGAGGGTGTCGAGCGTGCCCAAAAAGAGTTTCTGAATACTCTGGACGACTATCAGAAGAGTTTCCAGGAAGAGGTCAAGTCGAATCGCGTTGTTATTGAGCAGGTTGTTGAGAGGCTGCATGCCCTTCAACAGAAAATTGAAGGAGATGACTCTGCCGCAGCGCTCAGCCAGGAGATCGATGAGGCATTCCAGGCCGTGAGCGAAGCCAGCATCCGGACTAATGAGGCGCTATCCGATTCGATCAAAGGGACTTTGATGCCTCTGATCGATGTGATTTCCCAAAGTAATGTCACGCATCGTGCGTTGGCTGATCGCGTCGAGCAAGGTAACCGAACCATCGAAGTTGCTCATGCCCAACTGGACGAGCTCGCCGGTAAGATTGATCACATCAGCAAAATCGAGCCGCGCCAGCCTGCAGTGAATGAGCCGACGATTACGTCAGTACTTGAGGCTCGAGATATTCCTGTCGCTGATCAGAAGATGTTTGATGCGAGACCTGCCAGTTGAGCGAGAAAAATGATCAGGTCTTCAACTTGTCCATCACTGAAATCTGGATGGTGCTCGCCTTCATATTGTTGCTGCTGACCGGCTGGCAGGTCTGGCAGCTCACCAACGCCAATAAGGCACTGGAGCAAAAGGTCGCTGATTTTAATGGTTTCAATGAACGTGAAAAAGCTATCAAAGACGCTGCCCAAGAGCTCAAAATCCGGCTAGCTGAAATGGGGCTCAGGAACCCTGACGAGCTTATGAACAAACTGGTTGATGCCTCCAAAGCGCGTGATGAAGCGGGGCGGTTGAAGGTGCTGCTCACGCAGAAGGATGATCAGTTAGCCGCGCTGGCGGCAATTGACAAGGCACTCCAGGAATCGGGAAGTAAGGAYAAAGGAGAGGAAGCCAAGAGGCTGATCCTCGAAACCCTTATGTCCTACGAACAACTGAAAAAGCTGGTTGCTGATCAGGATAGTGAGACTCAGCCAACCGACATAATCAAGCGTATCRGTGCGATGAAAGCCACTGAGCAGATGCTCAAGACGGCGTTGAAAACCGAAGGTGAACCGACCGCTGAGCAGGTTCAGAAGATAGTCGAGGATGCCCAAGCTTATGCAGATGCAGAAAAAGCCGGACTAAACCCCACTTCGTTGCAAAAGGTGAATACCGACTTGAAGGGACAGGTACAGTTTCTGCAAAATAGGTTGAATAGAGGCAAAGGGGGAGATCTGCCACCGTGTTGGGCTAACCCGGATACCGGCAAGCCTGAGATGTTCCTGGCGGTCTATCTCAAGGAAAACAACTTGACCTTCGAGCCTGCCTGGCCGGCTTCACGCTTGGTCGATGCACAAGCATTGCCAGGATTCACTGAGCTTATGGCAAACACTGACCGAAGCTACGAAGACTTTATGCGAGCAACCCAGGCTATCAATGCGTTCGGCAACCAAAACGGGTGCAAGTATTACGTTCGCCTAAAAAGTCAGATCCAGGACGCCCCTACTTCAGACAAGCGCCGCATACAGGTTGAGGGGAACTTCTACAAAGTAGAGGTGAAACGATGGTAACCCAAATTTTTCGCTCATCCTGGAGGAACCGGAATTCAAAGAACTGAAGTTCGGGCTCGTCGTCAATGCCAGCAGCATCGAATATCCTGATTTTGATTGGGAGAGACATGTCGCGGAAGATCGGGGGGACGCAGTCGTAAATCACGTCGGGGCTAAAGACACGGCCGTTCCGTTTTCCCAATACACCATTCAAGCGGCGGGCTCCGGCGTAACGGTCGGCTATACCGGTTTCCGCCAACCTCTTGCGTCCCGAGTAATGGTCAAAAAAATCAGGTTTTGGTCGTTTCTTGATTGATGTCAACCGCACGAGCCAGCCTGCTCTGTAGTCTGGGCTGCACCGAGGGGATGATTCGAGTGAATCGTGTCCAGCTGCAATGAGAGCGAGAATCCCATGCTCTATCCGCTGTTTCTGACGTTGCACCTGTTTGCCGCGCTGATTTTCATCGGCACGGTGTTCTTCGAAGTCCTGTTTCTTGAAAGTATTCGCAACCAGCTGCCCGTCAAGGTCATGCTGCTGGTCGAACAGGGTATCGGTCGACGCGCCCGCACCTTGATGCCATGGGTACTGCTGGTGTTGTTCGGTGCCGGGCTGGGGATGGTCTGGCTGCGCTATTTGCCGGTTCTTGCCACGCCAATGAGCTCATCGTTCGGCACATTGCTGATGCTCAAGATCATGCTCGCCTTCAGCGTATTGCTGCATTTCCTGTCTGCCATGTTTTTGTTCAGAAGCGGCCGGATGAATGCTCGATACGTGCATTTCATCCATGTCAGTCTGTTCTGCCACATGGTGCTCATCGTCCTGCTGGCCAAGGGAATGTTTTACCTGACGTGGTGACCGGACTTGCCGTCGGCGACGGTTGTGCCAGAGGAGTGGCGCCATCGGCGGGATGGTGCTGGCGATGATAGCGCGGGTCAGTTTCGGGCATACCGGCCGTGCGCTGGAGCCGCCGGCGGGCATGACCCTGGCGTTCATTTTGCTAGCTGAGCATTGCCGTGCTAACCATCAACGATACGCGAACCGTTTGAACCGGACACCTCGGGGCAGACCCTGACTGATTTTCAATCAGACCGATGGCTCCTCGCGCTGGCGAAATCGTTGGGCGCGCTCGACGCTGTGGTTCATCTGTGCCGCTGCGTGGACAGTCAAGGGATGCTGGGTAAAACCGGGCCTGGGGGAAATGTATTCGGCCATTTCCCGGGCAACGGCGAGCTGACGTTCCGAGCCTTCGGCCAGCAGCGCGATGACCAGGTTTTCCAGGGCAATGACCCGGACACGCAAGTGCACCAGTTCGGCGTCGGTCAGCGCGGGCGGGGCGGTAAACGCGTCGCCATCGATGGATGTTGCTGTGGCTTGATCGTCCCAAGTCGACAGCGGTGGATGGTCTGATGTGTTCGGGAAAGGGTTTTTATTGAGCATGTGCGACGTCTCCAAGGCTGTTCGGCGATTAAGAAGCTTAGCCCTGGATCGCGACAGGTGGGCAGCAGCTTATTGATATCAATCAAGGATGGCGTTGCACACCGGCTGTAGAGTGGCAATGCGCCTCTCAATGATCGGAGACCGGCATGGCCAAGAACTTCCCCGTCAACCCCAAACACCCCGAGCGGATCTGCTGGGGATGCGACCGGTATTGTCCGGCCAAGTCGTTGGCTTGCGGCAATGGTTCTGAACGCACGATGCATCCGGCCGAGCTGTTTGGAGAGGATTGGTGCGTGCCTGGCGACTGGGGCATAGAGACCACCGCGCCGCAACTTCCAGCCGCTAATTCGCTTAAGCCACTGATAAATGCGTGAAAGTCGGCGTTTTCAGACCAGGACTCACTGAATTCAATGTGCGCGAAAAGCTGATTGGGAACGATCCTGCAATGGCGTAGTACGCAGAGACCACTACACTAGCACCTGCTCCATGAAGTACCCCGGGCACTTACTATCCAACCCCTGCGTGGACTTGATGTCCGCCGCCCGGATAAACGGTGGCAACTGTCGATAGCAACGTGGAATACGTGTTTGCCACGCAACCAGTGAAATCGCAGTAACAAGAGGGAGTATTATTATGAGTGGCTATAACGCAGTGTTGGCAAGGAATACAGAAAGTGCCCCAAAAAGCATAGGCCCCTATTCACAAACGGTAGCGTTCTCTCATTATAATAATCTTTCAGCACAATTACCGATCGATCCTGCATCTGGAAAACTGGTAGGTGGTGGGGTGAAAGAGCAGGCTGGACAGTGCTTCAGCAATATCAAGGCAATTGTTGAAAGCATTGATCATGTTATGGATGATGTTGTAAGGGTTACTATATTCCTTAAAAACATCTCAGACATTGAAACTGTAAGCGAAGTTTATACGACATTCTTCCCCGACTATGTCCCTACACTAACGACAGTCGCGGTAGCCGCATTGCCTCTGGATGCTTTGGTGCAAGTTGAAGCGCTGATTTCAAATGGCGAGGGCACCATTCCAAATGCGCCACAGGCAGGCAATCTTGTAAAAGTGGTAAGAAATACGGAAAACGCCCCCATAAGCCCTCTGTCTGCACAAGCCGTAGCTTTTTCTCATTACAACAACATCTCCGCTCAATTACCTATTGATCCAGGAACTGGAAAATTGGTATCGGGCGGTGCAAAAGAGCAGGCTAGACAGTGCCTGAAAAATATCAAGGGGATTTTAGAAGGTATCGACGTTCCTTTTGACGATATCGTTAAAATAAATATCTTCCTTAAAAACCTCTCGGATATTGCAGCTGTAAACGAAGTTTACACAACATTTTTTCCGGACTCGGCTATAGCCCGAACCGCCGCTTATATTCCGGCACGGACAGTCGTTGCAGTGTCAGCTTTACCTTTGGATGCGTTGGTACAAATCGAAGCCGTTGTGTCGCACGGAGATGGCACGCCGCCGCAAGCTGTCGAAGACAGGCATGGACTCATCATAAAAGCGAACAATACGGGTAATGCCCCAAAAGGCTCTCTATCGACACACACTGTGGTTTTTTCTCACTACAACCATATCTCGGCGCAATTGCCTTTAGATTCAAAGACGGGTGACGTGGTAGGAGGTGGGGTAAAAGAGCAAGCTGGACAATGCTTGAAAAACATCAAGGCCATTGTCGAGAGTATCGATCACGTTTTGGCTGATGTGGTT
>NZ_JBFUKU010000199.1:0-12363 GCF_056400685.1 Pseudomonas sp. P5_A12
GTTCCTACAGTTGCCTACTGTCAGATCTGACAGGCTTTGCTACCGTCTGTCGGTTTTTACGCAATCTCGCCCATAATCAAACTTGACGAATAATTTGCTTTGGCGCTAACTGAAACCGGTTTCAGAAACACCAGATTCACTACTAAAAATAAGGTCCGACATCGTGAACGACTTCTCCGCCGCCCAGCGCAGCCGCGTGACCATGCTCGACGTCGCCGAACACGCCGGCGTCTCCAAGGCCAGCGTTTCGCGCTTCATCGGCGACGACCGCGCCCTGCTCTCCGACGCCACTGCCTTGCGCATCGAGCAGGCGATTGCCGAACTCGGCTATCGCCCCAACCAGATGGCTCGCGGCCTCAAGCGCGGGCGCACCCGCCTGATCGGCATGCTGGTGGCCGATATCCGCAACCCTTATTCGATTGCCGTGATGCACGGAGTGGAAACCGCTTGCCGTCAACACGGCTACAGCCTGGTGGTGTGCAACACCGATCGCGATGATGAGCAGGAGCGTCAGCACCTGGCGTTGCTGCGCTCGTACAACATCGAAGGTCTGATCGTGAACACCCTGGGCCATCACCGCGACGAACTGCGCGAACTGCATCGTGAAATGCCGTTGGTGCTGGTGGACCGCAAGGTAGAACAGTTGGAGAGCGATCTGGTCGGGCTCGACAACGCGGCGGCGGTGGAAATGGCACTCGCCCATTTGCAAGAACGTGGTTATCGCGATGTGCTGATGGTGACCGAACCGCTTGACGGCACCAGCGCGCGGATCGAGCGGGTGAGCAGTTTCAAGGCACAGATCGCGCAGCGCCCGGCCTTCAAAGGTGCGGTGATCGAGACTGGCGGCGAGCTGACCGCGCATTTGAAAACATTCTTGAACACACCCGGCCCAGGCCCGAAAGCCTTGTTTTGTGCCAATGGCATTGCGGCGCTGGCCAGCACTCATTCGCTGCGTGAACTGCAATGCAATCTGTTTGAGGAGGTTGGGCTGATCGCACTGGATGATCTGGATTGGTATCCGTTGGTGGGCAGCGGGATTACCGCGCTGGCTCAGCCGACGGAGGAAATTGGCGCGAGTGCGTTTGAGTGTTTGCTCAAGCGGTTGCGTGGGGATGTCGGAGCTGTGCGGACCCTGGATTTTACGGCGCGGTTAGTTGTGCGGGGGTCGACTCTTGGGAATTTGCGGTGAATGTTATGGCCCCTTCGCGAGCAGGCTCGCTCCCACATTGGAACTATGGCAACCACAAATCCCCTGTGGGAGCGAGCCTGCTCGCGATGAGGCCCGCAAGAACACCTTCATTTAAATAGCCATTTTTTTGAACAAAAATGAAACCGGTTTCAGAGGTATAAAAACAATGAACAATCCACCCGTTTCCATCAGCCTCTCCAGCTACGGCGCGGACCTTGTGCGCCAACGCGGCCAAGGCAGTTTTATCGACGTATTGGCCGCTGCCGGCGCCACGCACATTGAATGGCGCGAAGAGTTGCTGACGGATGAAAACCCGTTGCAACTGGCTGACGACAGCCGATCCCAAGGTCTGGAAAGCATCTATTCCTCGCCGATGGAGCTGTGGCTGGCCGGTCAGTCGAAACCCAACCCTGAACTGCTCAACACCCTTGAACGTGCCGAAACCTTCGGCGCGAAATGGCTGAAAGTCTCCCTGGGCTATTTCACCGACAACAATGATCTCCAGGCATTGAGCCGCGTCCTCGCTCACAGCCCAGTGCAGTTGCTGGTGGAAAACGACCAGACCCTGCACGGTGGCCGCATCGAACCGTTTCAACGCTTCTTCGGCGAGATCGAGCAGCACCAACTGCCGATCAAAATGACCTTCGACATCGGCAACTGGGCATGGCAAGACCAGCCCGCCGCCAGCGCCGCGCGGTTGCTCGGTCGGCATGTCGGTTACGTGCACTGCAAAGCCGTGACTCGCCGCGTCGACGGCAAACTGGTCGCCATCCCGCCGACGGCCAGCGACGTGCAACTGTGGGAACAACTGTTGCGACACATGACCCAAGGCGTCATGCGCGCAGCGGAGTATCCGCTGCAAGGCGATGACCTGGTGYAGCTGACCCGAGAGCACGTCGCCACCCTCGCCCACCTTGGTCAACCCCGGTTGGAGAATGCGCATGTCTGAGTTCGATATCCTCTCGTTCGGCGAAACCATGGCGATGTTTGTCGCCGAGCAAAGCGGTGATCTGGCCGACGTCGGCCAGTTCCACAAACGTATTGCCGGGGCGGACAACAACGTTGCGATTGGCCTTTCACGGCTTGGATTCAATGTGGCGTGGTTGAGCCGGGTGGGCGACGATTCATTGGGGCGGTTTGTCGTCGACACGTTGCGCAAAGAAGGCCTTGATTGCAGCCATGTCGCCATCGACCCGGCGCACCCGACCGGGTTTCAGCTCAAATCCCGCACTGACGATGGCAGCGATCCGGCGGTGGAGTATTACCGTCGCGGTTCGGCGGCCAGTCATTTATCGGTGCAATCCATCGCCCCGCCACTGCTCAACGCGCGGCACTTGCACGCCACCGGCATTCCGCCAGCGTTGTCTGCGTCTGCCCGGGAAATGTCTTTCGAACTGATGACCCGCATGCGCCATGCCGGGCGCAGTGTGTCCTTCGACCCGAATCTGCGCCCGAGCCTGTGGACCAGCGAACGGTTGATGATCACCGAGATCAACCGCCTGGCCGCCCTCGCCCATTGGGTGCTGCCGGGGTTGAGTGAAGGTCGCTTGCTGACCGGGTTTGAAGACCCGGCGGATATCGCGGCGTTTTACCTCGATCAAGGCGCTGAAGCGGTGGCGATCAAGCTGGGCCCGCAGGGCGCGTATTACCGCACACCTGAAGATCAGGGATTTGTCGCCGGTGTGCCGGTGGCAACCGTGGTCGATACTGTCGGCGCTGGGGATGGTTTTGCCGTTGGCATGATCAGCGCACTGCTGGAAAACCACAGCGTTGCCGACGCGGTGCGGCGGGCCAACTGGATTGGTAGCCGTGCGGTGCAGAGTCGGGGGGATATGGAAGGTTTGCCGACCCGGTTCGAAATGTCCGCTGAATTTGAAGGCCTCAACGCGGGCAAGCCCGCTCCTACAGGGGATCTGTGTTCAGCCTAGATACAAATGTGCCTCGCAATCATTGAAGATTTAACCCGTTACCTGCTGCGACAAAAACAACAAGCTCAGGAGCACCACTATGAAAACAGCTTCACTCTCCACCCGCCGCTGGTGGTACATCATGCCCATTGTGTTCATCACCTATAGCCTGGCGTATCTGGACCGCGCCAACTACGGGTTCGCCGCCGCTTCGGGCATGGCCGCCGACCTGATGATCACGCCCGGAATGTCGTCGATGCTCGGCGCGCTGTTCTTCCTCGGCTACTTTTTCTTTCAGGTGCCAGGCGCGATTTACGCGCAGAAGAACAGCGTCAAGAAGTTGATTTTCGTCAGCCTGATCCTCTGGGGCAGCCTCGCGACGCTGACCGGGATCGTCTCCAACGCCTATTGGCTGATCGTCATCCGCTTCATGCTCGGCGTGGTCGAAGCCGCCGTCATGCCGGCGATGCTGATCTATCTGTGCCACTGGTTTACCCGTGCCGAACGCTCGCGCGCCAACACCTTCCTGATCCTCGGCAACCCGGTGACCATGCTCTGGATGTCGGTGGTGTCGGGTTATCTGGTGCAGCATTACAGCTGGCGCTGGATGTTCATCATCGAAGGGTTGCCGGCCGTGCTGTGGGCGTTTATCTGGTGGCGTCTGGCCGATGACCGCCCGGCACAAGCCACGTGGCTCAGCGAGCAAGAGAAGCAGGACCTGGAAAGCGCTCTTGCCGCCGAACAGGTCGGCATCAAAGCGGTGAAAAATTACGCCGAAGCCTTTCGCTCGCCGAAAGTGATCATCCTCGCGCTGCAGTTTTTCTGCTGGAGCATTGGCGTTTACGGCTTCGTGTTGTGGCTGCCGTCGATTCTCAAGGCCGGCGCAAAAATGGACATGATCGAAGCGGGTTGGCTGTCGGCTCTGCCGTATCTGGCCGCTGTGATTGGCATGTTGCTGGTGTCCTGGGGCTCGGACAAATTGCAGAAGCGCAAACGCTTCGTCTGGCCGCCGCTGCTGATTGCCTCCATCGCTTTCTACGGCTCCTACGCGTTGGGCGCCGAACATTTCTGGTGGTCCTACACCCTGCTGGTGATTGCCGGCGCCTGCATGTATGCGCCTTACGGACCGTTTTTCGCGATCATCCCGGAAATTCTACCGGCCAACGTCGCCGGCGGCGCCATGGCGCTGATCAACAGCATGGGCGCGCTAGGTTCGTTCGGCGGCTCGTATCTGGTCGGCTACTTGAACAGCAGCACCGGATCACCGGGCGCTTCGTATTTGCTGATGAGCGGCGCGTTGATGCTGTCGGTGGTGCTGACGATTTTCCTCAAGCCCGGCGCCAGTGACCGGGTCGTGGAGAAGGCTGTTGCGCAACKTCCAGCAGCTGCTCACCCTTGATTTGAAATTGGGAACATGACGATGAAGAAGCAGGTTGTGCTGTACAAAAAACTCTCACCGCTGCTCATGGCTCGCCTGCATGAGCACACGGAGGTGACGCTGATCGACAACCTCAACCCGGAGGGGCTCGCGCAATTGCGTGAGGCCCTCCCACGGGCCCACGGTTTGCTCGGCGCGAGCCTGAAACTGGACGCGGAGTTATTGGAGCTGTCGCCGGATCTGGAAGCCATCGCCAGCGTCTCCGTCGGCGTCGACAACTACGACATCGATTACCTCACCGAACGCCGCATCCTGCTCAGCAACACGCCGGACGTGCTCACTGAAACGACGGCAGACACCGGTTTCGCGCTGATTCTGGCAACCGCCCGGCGGGTGGTGGAACTGGCGAACATGGTTCGCAACGGCCAGTGGCAACGTAACATCGGCCCGGTGCATTTCGGCACCGATGTGCATGGCAAGACGCTGGGTATCATCGGCATGGGCCGCATCGGCGAAGCCTTGGCGCAGCGCGGGCATTTCGGGTTTGGTATGCCGGTGATCTATCACAGCCATTCCCCGAAACCGGTGGTGGAACAGCGTTTCAACGCGCAGTACAGAAGCCTGACGGAGTTGTTGCAACAGGCGGATTTCATTTGCCTGACCTTGCCGCTGACGGCTGAAACCGAAGGGTTGATAGGCGCTGAAGAGTTCGCCTTGATGCGCCCGCAGAGCATTTTCATCAATATTTCCCGGGGCAAGGTGGTGGACGAAGCAGCGCTGATCGAGGCGCTGCGTTCCGGGCAGATTCGGGGGGCGGGGCTGGATGTGTTTGAGCGTGAGCCGCTCAACACGGATTCGCCGTTGCTGAGCTTGAACAACGTGGTGGCGACGCCGCACATGGGGTCGGCGACGCATGAGACGCGGGAGGCGATGGCCACGTGCGCGGTGGATAATCTGCTGATGGCGTTGGCGGGTGAGCGGCCGAGGAATTTGGTGAATACCGGGGCGTGGCAAGGCTGATTAATTGATCGTTCCCACGCTCTGCGTGGGAATGCAGCCCGTGACGCTCTGCGTCACATGGGACGCGGAGCGTCCCTAGAGGCATTCCCACGCGGAGCGTGGGAACGATCTAACCTGGCCTCCAGCAAACTCGCCGCGCAAAGCGCAATCCGCCGACACGCCTCCGCCAGTTGCACCTGATCCACCACCAACCCGATCCGGATATGCCCCGCCGCACTCGGCCCGAACGCCTCCCCCGCCAGCACCGACACGCCATACCCCTCCAGCAACCGTTCGGCAAAACCCTGGGCACCCAGCCCGGTCTGGCGCACATCAACCATCACAAACATCCCACCATCCGGGCGAATGGGCCTAATGCCGGGACAACCGCTCAACCGCGCACACACCAGATCCCGGCGCTGGCGATATTCCTCGCGCATCAGCGCCACTTCCGGCAGGTCTTGATCCAGCGCCAATTGAGCCGCGTTCTGGATGAAGTCCGGGATCCCGAACAACATGCTCAACGACAGATTCACCAGGTGCTCGGCCATGGGTTTCGGGCCAATCACCCAGCCAACCCGCCAGCCACTCATGGCGTGGGACTTGGACAGGCTGTTGATGGTTGCGGTGCGCTCGGCCATGCCGGGCAGACTCGCCGGGCTGGTGTGCTCGCCCTCGAACAACAGGTCGCTGTAGACCTCATCGCTGATCAGCCACAGGTCATGGCGCACGCACAACGCGGCGAGCGCTTGCCAAGTGGGTAGCGGCAAACTGGCGCCGGACGGATTGTTCGGACTGTTGAGCAGGATGACCCGGGTTTTCGCAGTAATCAGTGTCGCGACATCCGCTGGCTCGACGCGAAATCCGTTCTCCGGACGCACCGGCACAGGCACCACTTTGGCGGCGCAGGCGCCGAACACGCCCTCATAGGTCACGTACATCGGTTCGGCGACGATCACCTCATCGCCCGGATCGAGCAGGCATTGCGCGACCGAATACACCGCGCATTGCGCCCCCGGAAACACGATGACATGCTCGGCGTCCACATCCTGGCCACTGCGCTGCTGATGGCGCCGTGCAATGCTGCCGCGCAGCCCTCGACTGCCAGGCACTTGCGGATAATGAGTATCGCCAGCCTGCAAGCTGTCGATGGCGGCCTGGACAATCGGTTGTGGCGTGTCGAAGTCTGGATCACCAATCGACAGCAGCAGGACATCGACGCCCTGCTCGCGCATTTCCAGCGCTCGGTCATGAATCTGCCAGGCCGCCGCTCCATCGCCGGCGATTCGTTTGGTCAAGGCTGAATAGCGCATGTGATTCTCCTGTCGCGCGCGGACTCCCAGCCATCACCCTATCTCAAATCACGAAACGCGCCACCATGGCATTCAAATCCACCGCCAGACGCGACAGTTCATGGGAGGCGGCGCTGGTCTGGTTGGCACCCGCGGAGGACTGGGTAGCCAGGTCGCGGATGTTCACCAGATTGCGATCAACTTCACGCGACACCTGCGCTTGTTCTTCCGAGGCGCTGGCGATCACCAGGTTGCGTTCGTTGATCAAGTGGATCGACTGGGTGATCTGCTCCAGCGCGACACCGGCGGCGCGGGCCATTTCCAACGTGCTTTGGGAGCGCTGATTGCTTTGCTGCATCGATGAAACCGCTTCGCCGGTACCGCTCTGAATGCCAGCGACCATTTTTTCGATTTCCTGCGTCGACTGCGCGGTGCGATGGGCCAGTGCCCGCACTTCGTCCGCCACCACGGCAAAACCCCGTCCGGCTTCACCTGCACGGGCGGCTTCAATGGCAGCGTTGAGCGCCAGCAGGTTGGTTTGTTCGGCAATGGCGCGGATCACGTCCAGCACTTTGCCGATGTCGCGACCCTGAGCAGCCAGGCCTTCGATCATCAGCGAAGTGTTTTGTACGTCTTGGGTCATCGTCTGGATCGCGTCGACGGTTTCCACCACCCGGTCACGACCTTCACGTGCTGCTTGGGTCGACTCGCTTGAAGCTTCGGAGGTCGACACCGCGTTGCTCGCCACTTCTTCCACGGCAGCGGTCATTTCGTTGACGGCGGTGGCGGCTTGTTCGATTTCGTTGTTTTGCTGTTGCAGGCCGCGAGAGGCTTCTTCGGTCACGGTACTGAGTTCTTCAGCAGCGGCGCCCAGTTGCGTGGCGGACCCGGCGATCTGTTCGATGGTTTTGCGCAGGTTGGCTTGCATGGCAGCCAAGGCCCCGAGCAAACGGCCCGGTTCATCCTTACCGTCAATGACGATAACGCCGGTCAGATTGCCGTCGGCGATGGTTTCGGCGGCCTTCACTGCACGATTCAGCGGCGTGACGATACTGCGGGTCAGCAACCAGGCCAGCAGTACGGTCAACAGCGCAGCAATAACCGCGACTACGATGATGCCAGTGATGGCGCTGCTGTAGTGTTTGCCCGCCTCGTCGGAGGCGGCATGGGCATAGCTGTCGTTGAGGGCCACCAGTTTGTTCAACTGCACGCCCATTTGGTCGGTACCGTCCTTGATTCGGGTATTGATCAGCGTGCGCATCTCGTCGACCTGATTCTGTCGAGACAGGTCCATCATCTCATTCTGGGCCTGCATGTAACTGTCCAGCGTCGCCACGAAGGCTTTGTACAGCGCGGCTTCTTCCGGCTCAGCGGGCAAGGCTGCGTAACTGGCCTGGGCGCTGCGCAACTTGTCGATGAGCACGCTGATGCGGTTCTGGGCCTCCTGCAACTCGGCAGGCTCGCGGTTGACCAGCACGCGGAAAGACAGGATCCGCAGGCGCAAGACGTTCTCGGTCATGTTGCCCAGAAAGCCGACGCCGGGTAGATGCGTGGTTTCCATATCAACGGTCGCTTGACGGATCATCGACATGCGGTTGACGGCAAACACACCTAGCACGATGACGAGCAAGGCAATGAAGGAAAAACCCAGGAAAGCTCGAGGTGCGATATTCAGATTGCGCAGTGACATAGAAGGGATCTCCGAAGTGTGAGGCGACATCCATGCCGCTGGTCACTGAAGGGCGGGCGTTGACGCGCACCTGTTCAGTCTGACGCCACTGTCGAATCGTGCGTGTGAACGTCTATAGGCTGTATCGACCGGGAATGCGGTTTGTTGTGGGGTGGGAGTGACGGAATATATTTCAGGGATTGTCGAGGGCTCCAACCCTGAAACACTCAGCTCATGTAGCAGCTGCCGAAGGCTGCGTTCGACTGCGAAGCGGTCGCGTCTTTAAAAATCTACGACAGCTGCGCAGTCGGACGCAGCCTCGCAGGCTCGACAGCTGCTACAAGTTTTGCGTCAGGCTTTGGCGATCCGCCAGACTCGTGCGATATCACTGGCGCGATCACGCAACAATCGTGGTGCATCGGTGCACGCCTGTTCCAGCGTCATCGGCCCGCTCGTTACGGCAAACGCGGCATCGATGCCGTGCTCGTACAACGCTTGGTAACCGTCGCCCAAGGTGCCAGCGATCACGATCACCGGCACGCCCTGCTGCCGGGCAATGCGCGCTACGCCGAACGGCGTCTTGCCGCGCAAGGTCTGCGCATCGAATCGCCCTTCACCGGTGATCACCAGGTCGGCGCCCTTTACCGCTTCCGCCAACCCGACCAGTTCGGCGACCACTTGCACGCCGGCCTGAAATTGCGCGCCGAGGAATGCCTTGGCGGCAAACCCCAGACCGCCCGCTGCACCGGTGCCCGGTTCGTCCTTGACGTCGCGACCTAATGCATCAGCGCACAGTTCGGCAAAGTGTCCGAGCGCGTTATCCAGTTGCTGCACTTGTTCGGGCGATGCGCCTTTTTGTGGGCCGAAAATGACTGAAGCGCCGTGAGGACCGCACAGTGGATTGGTGACATCGGCTGCAATGTCGAAGCGCACTTCAGCCAGACGCGGGTCAATGTTGCTCAGATCGATGCGGTCCAATTGCGCCAACGCCAAACCGCCCGGCAGCAAGGTTTGCCCCTGTGAATCCAGCAATCTCACGCCCAACGCTTGCATTGCCCCGGCACCGCCATCGTTGGTGGCGCTGCCGCCAATCGCCAGAATCACCCGCTGCGCGCCGGCGTCAAGGGCCGCGCGGATCAGTTCGCCGGTGCCGAAGGTGCTGCTGACGCATGCATCGCGCTTGCCCGGCGGCACCAATTGCAAGCCACTGGCTTCGGCCATTTCGATGATCGCGGTGTGGTTGTGCGCCAGCCAGCCCCATGCGGCGTCGACTGTTGCACCGAGCGGACCACGAACATTCGTGCGGCGCAATTCGCCCTCGCAGGCCGCCAGAATCGACTCGACCGTGCCTTCGCCGCCGTCGGCCATCGGGCACTTGATCAGTTGCGCATCAGGCCAAACCTCTGCCAGACCCAGCGCAATAGCTTCGGCTACGCCTTGGGCGCTGAGGCTGTCCTTGAACGAATCGGGGGCGATGACGATTTTCATGCGAATTCTCCAGTTCCAATGCGTTCCATGCTGCCAGTAGCCCCGGACAATAACGCCAGTCCGCTGCACAAGCAGGTGTGGCGATTATTGTTCATTCTCACAAAACCCTGCGGACCTACACTCTTGTTGTAGCAGCTGCCGAGCCCGCRAGGCTGCGTTCGAGGACGCAGTCCTCGTAAAATCAGGCAACCGGTTCTTTCAGAAAAATCACGCTATCCGGATTTGCGAGGACTGCGTCCTCGAACGCAGCCGCGCGAGCATCCCGTCCAGTTTCAACGGATCAACCCCACTCAACTCGGCAATCCGCTCCATCCGATACCGCAAGCTGTTGCGATGAATCCCCAACGCATCGGCGCACGCCTGGCTCTGCCCATCATGATCACACCAGCTGCGCAAGGTCGCCAACAGTTGGCCATTGCCGTCCTTGGCAATGACTTTGCGCAGCGGATTAAGCAATTCGTCCAGTGCATCGTCGTTGCGATGCCGCCAGAGCATCACCGGCAATCGGTAACGGGTCAGCGTCAGCAAGCGCGAACGCGGCAACACATCGCGCCCGTATGCCAGCAAGTCGCCGACACGGCGGTAGCAGCGCCGCAGTCCCGACAATCCATCGGCCTGCCCGCCCACCGCAATGCGCAGAATGTTCCAGCCCAGGCCGTCGAGTTTTTCCAGCAGCCGTTCATTTTCGATAGTCTGCGAGGCCGGCCGGCACCACAGCAGCGACGACTTCGCCGAACTCACGCACCAACTGTCCGGGTACCGCGAGGTCAGCCAGGCACTCAACGCGTCAACGGTTTGTGCCGGGGCGTGTTCCATGCCCAACTCAAACAGATAGGGCACCCGCTTCAGCTGCGGCTTGAGCCCCAACTGTTGCGCTTCGTCGAGCAAACGCGGCGAATCCCCTGCCTCGCTCAGCAGCAACGCCAGCAGATCATCGCAACGCTGGCGCCGCCATTGCTGCTCGGCCTGCTGATTGCGCTGGCCGACCAGCATCTCTGCGGTCATTCGCACCAGCTCGGCATACGTGCGCAACGGCTCGGGTTCGCCGGTAATGCCGAGCACACCAATCAATCGCCCATCGAGCAACAACGGCAGATTGATGCCCGGCTGCACGCCCTTGAGATGAATCGCCGTTTGCGCGTCGATCTCCACCACCCGACCGTTGGCCAGCACCAGTTGCGCGCCTTCATGACGGGTGTTGATGCGCTCCGGCTCGCCGCTGCCGAGAATCAACCCCTGGCTGTCCATGACGTTGACGTTATAGGGCAGGATGGCCATTGCCCGGTCGACAATGTCCTGGGCCAGGTCGTGATCGAGTTCGAACATAACGGGGGTCCTTGAAAACGGGATGGGACGGGTTGTTCACCCGCACAGGCCTTGGTCTAAAACCCTGTGCTCAGGCACAAAGACAACAACCCGGAGCGTGGCCGAGACTCACTGGGCGATCAACRTTACCCTTGCATCGCAAAAAATCATAATAAAGAGAGAGCCGCCATGTCACAGAGCGCCGCCGCTACCCAGGCCATCGTTGACGAGAAAAACGCCGTCTACAAACGCATTACCCTGCGTTTGATCCCCTTCATCTTCATCTGCTACCTGTTCAACTACCTCGACCGGGTGAACGTTGGATTTGCCAAACTGCAGATGCTCGACGCCCTGAAATTCAGCGAAACCGTGTACGGCCTCGGTGCCGGGATCTTCTTTATCGGCTACGTGCTGTGCGGCGTACCGAGCAACCTGGCCCTGACCAAATTCGGCCCACGGCGCTGGATCGCGCTGATGATGATCGTCTGGGGCACGCTCTCGACTTGCTTGCTGTTCGTCACGACACCAACCGAGTTCTACACCTTGCGCCTGTTCACCGGTGCGGCGGAAGCCGGGTTCTTCCCGGGCGTGGTGCTGTATCTCTCGCAATGGTTCCCGACCTTCCGCCGTGGCCGCATCATGGCGCTGTTCATGTCGGCGATTCCGGTGTCCGGCCTGCTCGGCAGCCCGTTTTCCGGCTGGATCCTCAACCACTTCGGCGCAGGCCAGGCGGGTCTGGCGGGTTGGCAGTGGATGTTCCTGCTGCAAGGCATTCCGACCGTCATCCTGGGTGCCCTCGCCTACTTCCTGCTGAGCGACAGCTATGCCAACGCCAAATGGCTGACCCCGTTCGAACGCTCGGTGCTGGAAGCGGATCACGCGCAAGACCTGGCCAACAAACCGAAAACCACCACTGATTCGTTGCTGGCGGTGTTCAAGAACCCGGCGATCTGGGCGTTCGGTCTGATCTACTTCTGCATCCAGAGCGGCGTGTACGCGATCAACTTCTGGTTGCCGTCGATCATCAAGAACCTGGGCTTCAGCGATAACCTGGTGATTGGCTGGTTGAGTGCGATTCCGTACCTGTTGGCGGCGGTGTTCATGTTGATGGTTGGTCGCTCGGCGGACCTGCGCAA
>NZ_JBFUKU010000200.1:0-10142 GCF_056400685.1 Pseudomonas sp. P5_A12
TTTGAAGAGGGACGCGGAGCGTCCCGGGCTGCATTCCCACGCAGAGCGTGGGAACGATCACAGGTTGCGTTATGGCTTAGCTGTGCGGGTCGACGTTATCCAGCATCCGGTTCACCGCCAGTTCACCCAGCATGACGGAATGTTGAATGCCCAGCAGGGTATGGCGCTGAGTACCGTTCAGCTGCCCRGCGAAATCGTTCAACATGACACTGGCTGACGCCAACGTCTCACAGACGTTGACCAGCAGGGTTTCGTTATCGGTGTCGGGCCCGACGAAGTAGATAGTGCTGGGTTTGCGCGGGGTGTCTTTGGGGATGACTGGTTTGAGGTAGTAGTCGAGGGCGCGGTCGGCGGCTTCGTTGAGCTTTTTGGACTCTGGGGTTTCGTAGGGGGAAACGTCGTCGGTTTCGGGTGGGTTGGGTGTTGGTTTGATCATAAGTAAAGCTCCTCTCATCGTATAAAGGAGCCGTCACTCTCGCTACCAAACGAGGGGTGGCGGCCATGCGCAGGTTGGTAGACCGGGATGTGAGGAGACCGGCGCGCCCGAAAGCGCCCTGTGCATGACCACCATAAAATCGAGGCAATAATATGCCGCAACGGTGATGCTTAGCACCCCACATAAAACCGGGCCTACCAAACCCGATCGCTGTTTTTCAGCGACGAGCAAACGATAGAGCCCAGGCCCAAGGCGCACAAGCCGGCGGATTCTGGCGTAGTCGTAGGCAACGGCGCAAGGTTATGTAGCCTCCAGCCCCATCCAWCCAGACCGTTTAAACATTGCTGTTTATTGCCACCCCCCCCTGTAGGAGTGAGCCTGCGCGCGATGAGGCCGTGTCAGTCAACATCACTGCGAATGACACACCGCCATTGCGAGCAGGCTCACTCCTACATTGGGTCCACCATTGAGCTGATATTCAGATTGCCCCGCGCACCGGTTCTGGTATTTGATTGAGGCCTTTCTCCCACCGGTAAAAGGATTTCTTAATGAGCTATCGCACGCTGGGTCATTCGGGTCTACAGGTCTCTACCCTGACCCTGGGCACCATGATGTTTGGCGAACAGACCAGCACCGAAGACTCCCTGCGGATCATCGACAAGGCCTGGGACCAGGGCATCAATTTCATCGACACGGCCGACGTTTACACGGGCGGTCGTTCCGAAGAAATCGTTGGCGAGGCGATTGCCGGTAACCGCCACGAATGGGTGCTGGCGACCAAGGTCGGTTTCGGCCCGGTGGACGGTGTGCCGAACCGCAGTGGCCTGAGCCGCAAGCACATCTTTAATGGCATCGACGCCAGCCTCACGCGTTTGGGCACGGACTACCTCGACATCTATTACCTGCACCGCGAAGACCACAACACGCCGCTGGAAGTGACGGTGTCGGCGATGGGCGACCTGATTCGTCAGGGCAAGGTTCGTTATTGGGGCTTGTCGAACTACCGTGGCTGGCGCATCGCCGAGGTGATTCGGGTGGCCGATCAACTGGGTGTCGACCGGCCGGTGATCAGTCAGCCGCTCTACAACATCGTCAACCGTCAGGTGGAAACCGAGCAGATCACCGCGGCACAGAGCTATGGTCTGGGCGTTGTGCCTTACAGTCCATTGGCCCGCGGTGTGCTCAGCGGTAAATACGCACCGGACGCGAAACCGGACGCCAACAGCCGCGCCGGTCGCGCAGACAAACGCATTCTGGAAACCGAGTGGCGGATTGAGTCGTTGCGCATTGCCCGGCAAATCCAGCAGTACACCCAGGAACGTGGCGTGGGGATCGTGGAGTTCGCGATTGCCTGGGTTTTGAACAACAGTGYCGTCACTTCAGCCATTGTCGGGCCGCGTACCGAGGAACAGTGGAACGCCTATACCAAGGCGCAATCGGTGAAGATTACGGCTGAGGACGAGGCGTTTATTGATTCGCTGGTGGTGCCGGGGCATTCTTCGACGCCGGGGTTTAATGATGTGAGCCATTTTGTGTCTGGCCGTAAACACCGCAATACCTGAGGAACACATTGATCGTTCCCACGCTCCTCGTGGGAATGCAGCCCGGGACGCTCCGCGTCCTTTCAGGTGCTGGAACGCGGAGCGTCCCTTGAGGCATTCCCACGCAGAGCATGGGAACGATCAATATTTGATACGAAAACCACGTATCCTCTGCGCCCCGTTTCACGTTCAACCTCGCGAGGGCAGTTTGTCTAAAGGTATCGCTTTATCGGTTTCGGCCTCGGTGCTGTTTGCCGTCATGTATTACTACACCTCGTTGCTCACCCCCCTGAGTGGCGTGGAAATTTTCGGCTGGCGGATGTTGCTGACCGTGCCCTGCATGACCGTGTTCATGGTGATGTCCGGGGAATGGACGCGCGTGATCGACATTGTTCGGCGCGCCACGGCGCATCCGAAATTGATCGCCGCCTTGATCGCCTCCTCGGCCCTGGTCAGTGTGCAACTCTGGCTGTTCATGTGGGCGCCGCTCAACGGTTACAGCCTGGATGTGTCGCTCGGGTATTTCCTGTTGCCGCTGACGATGGTGCTGACCGGGCGAATCGCCTACGGCGAGCGCCTGTCCTATCTGCAAAAGATCGCGGTGTTTTTCGCCTGCCTCGGCGTGGTCAATGAGGTGTATCAGGTCGGTGGCTTTTCCTGGGCGACTTTGCTGGTGTGCATCGGCTACCCCACCTATTTCGTGCTACGCAAACGGCTTGCCACGGACAACCTTGGCGGGCTGTGGATGGACATGGCATTGACGCTGCCGTTGGCCTTCTGGTTTGTGCAGAGTGGTGCGCAGGGATTCGGCGTGTTCGATCAACACCCGTGGCTGTCGCTGTTGATCCCGATTCTCGGGGTGATCAGCGCTTCGGCGTTGGTGGTCTACATCATCGCCAGCCGGTTGCTGCCGTTCAGTCTTTTCGGGCTGTTGAGCTATGTCGAGCCGGTGTTGTTGCTGGGTGTGGCATTGCTGCTCGGAGAGAGCATCAAGCCTGGGGAATGGTTGACTTATATTCCGATCTGGCTCGCGGTGGTGGTGCTGGTGTTTGAAGGTTTCAAACACCTGATGCGGCAGCGCCGACCTTAAGCCGCACCCAAAACAAATGTAGGAGCGAGCCTGCTCGCGAATGCAGTCGCTCATTCAACATATCAGTTGACTGACACGACGCCTTCGCTGGCAAGCCAGCTCCTACAGGTTTAGCGGTGTGGCGGGTTACTCGGTAGCAAGCACGCCACGACGAACCTGGTCACGTTCGATCGATTCGAACAGTGCCTTGAAGTTGCCTTCGCCGAAGCCATCGTCGCCTTTACGCTGGATGAATTCGAAGAACACCGGCCCCATCAGGGTTTCCGAGAAGATCTGCAGCAGCAGACGCTTGTCACCCGACTCGGACGAACCGTCCAGCAGAATCCCGCGCGCTTGCAGTTGATCAACCGGTTCGCCGTGGTTCGGCAAACGGCCTTCGAGCATTTCGTAGTAGGTTTCCGGCGGCGCGGTCATGAAGCGCATGCCGATGCTTTTCAGGTGATCCCAGGTCTTGAGCAGGTCATCGGTCAGGAACGCAACGTGTTGAATGCCCTCGCCGTTGAACTGCATCAGGAACTCTTCGATCTGCCCGGCGCCCTTGGACGATTCTTCGTTCAGCGGGATTTTGATCATGCCGTCCGGCGCGGTCATGGCCTTGGAGGTCAGGCCGGTGTATTCGCCCTTGATGTCGAAGTAACGAATTTCGCGGAAGTTGAACAGCTTCTCGTAGAAGTTGGCCCAGTAGGCCATGCGACCGCGATACACGTTGTGAGTCAGGTGATCGATGATCTTCAGACCGGCGCCAACCGGGTTGCGGTCCACGCCTTCAATGAACACGAAGTCGATGTCATAGATCGAGCTGCCTTCACCAAAACGGTCGATCAGGTACAGCGGCGCACCGCCGATGCCTTTGATCGCCGGCAGGTTCAGCTCCATCGGGCCGGTTTCGATGTGGATCGGCTGGGCGCCGATTTCCAGCGCACGCTTGTAGGCGAGCTGCGAATCCTTGACGCGGAACGCCATGCCGCACACTGACGGGCCGTGCTCGGCCGCAAAGTACGAAGCGACGCTGTGGGGTTCGTTGTTGAGGATCAGATTGATCGCGCCCTGGCGATACAGGTGCACGTCTTTGGAGCGGTGGGTCGCCACCTTGGTGAAGCCCATGATCTCGAAGATCGGCTCCAGGGTGTTCGGGGTTGGCGATGCGAATTCGATGAATTCAAAGCCCATCAAGCCCATTGGGTTTTCGTATAAATCTGCCATTTTGGCGCCTCATCATGCTTTTAGAATTAACAAATGTTAGTTGCTAGCAATGCTGAGTCCGGCAGGTGGCGCACAGGAGATACCCCGCACGCTGCGGGCGAGGAAGTCACCGTAGATCAATTGAAACCCAAAACTCTTCATTGTCGACCCAAGGCTCTTGCGGGCGAGGCTTCTGCTGCCAGAAGACGTTTATTATTGTATGCGTAACCCGATTCTACACAGCGTAAATAGGTTTGTCCGCCTTCTGTATCAAATCCCCTTTTTCCCTACTCGCGCAAGGGGTTTGTTGCAGAGGAAAATCCCCGCCAGGATCAGCACGCCGCCAAGGCACATCGCCAGTGTCAACGGCTCGCCCAGCAACACTGCGCCGAGGATGACGGCAGTCAACGGGTTCAAGGCAATGAACACGCCTGAACGTGTCGCACCGATCTGGCGGATGCCGTCGTAATAACCAATGTAGGCCAGCGCCGAGCCCAACACGCCGAGGTAAATCAGGCTCAGCCATTGTTGCGGACCCAGGCTGAGGAGCGCGCTGACACTCAACTCTGCGCGCACGGCACTGGTAACCCAGAGCATCGCGGTACCCAGCAGAATCGAATACGTCACCGTCTGCACGGGCCCCAAGGACTGGTTCAGGTCTTTGGAGAACAGCGAATAAATTCCCCAACCGAGCACGCAGCCGAAAATCAGTAGATCACCGATCCAGGCGTCAGCATTACCGGCCAATAACTGCGGATTACGACTGGCAATCACCACACTCGCCCCGGCAATACAAATCCCGATGCCGAAGACTTTCGCCCGGCTCAAGCGCTCCTTGAACAGCCACCACGAGGCGAGGCCGATCACGGCCGGGTTCAGCGCAACGATCAACGAGGCTCGCGAGGCATTGATGTAATGCAACCCATAAAAGAAGCACAGGTTGTAGAAGAAGATCCCGAAGAACCCCAACAGTGCCAGTTGCAGCCATTGCCGCAGGCTCGGCCGGGACAACGGGACTCGGGCCAACAGCAAAAACAGCAACAGCGCCGCGCTGGCCAACAAGAACCTGAGACTGGCAGCGAACAACGGGCTGAGGCTGTCTGCCAGGAAACGCCCGGCCACGAACGTGCCCCCCCAGATCATGGTGACGGCGGCGAGTTTCAGATACACCGGAGTATCTGATGTTGCTGGTTGGACAAAGATCGTCATAGGAGCGTAAACCCGGCTGAGGCAGATGACGTATCATTCGACTAATGATCTATCATCGTAAAATGAGTAAATACTCATGACCCTGACCCAACTCGAGATTTTCTCGCTGGTCGCCGAACTGCGCGGTTTCACGGCGGCTGCCAATCGTTTGGGGATTTCCCAATCAGCGGTTTCCCACGCGCTCAAGTCGCTGGAACAGGAACTGGGCGTCGAACTGCTGCGCCGGCATCAGTCTCAGGTCGAACTGAGCGATATCGGCCAGCAACTGTTATTGCGCGCCCGGGCAATGCTTGGTCTGGCCAATACCCTGCGCCAAGAGGCGGCCGATGCTCGCGGGATGAAACGCGGTACGCTGCGTATCGGCTCGTTTGGCCCTACTTCGTCGATCAGGCTATTGCCGCTGATCCTGCAGCACTACCGCGCAGCTCACCCCGGTATTGAAGTGCACATTGACGAAGGCCCGGACCGCCAGGTGATTCAATGGCTTGAAGAGCGGCGAATCGATATCGGCTTTGTGGTGCTGCCCGAAGAGCGCTTTGACACCTTTGCGCTGATTGAAGACCAGATGGTTGCACTGATCCCCGCTGATCACACGCTGGCAGGGCGTGACAGTCTGAGCTTGAGCGACTTGTGCAGCGACCCGTTCGTACTGACCGAAGCCGGGTCTTCGGAGCTGGTCTCTCGCCTGTTCAGCGCCGCGCGATTGACACCGAATATCCGTTACCGCTGCTCACAATTGATCAGCACGCTGGACACGGTGGGCCGCGGAGATGCGCTGACCGTCGTCGCAGAAAACTCGCTGCCCGACGACGACAATCGACGATATGTGAAAAAACCACTGTCGCCCGCCGTCATTCGCCAGGTCGGGCTGGCGGTGCTTGACCAGCGCCAGTCGTCACCCGCCACGCTGGCCTTTATCAATCTGGCCATCAGTCTGCACACCCGATAAGCGGCATAAGCGCCGAGGGCCGTCTATCATGCCCACTAACTGAACTCTTTTTGGGAGGCGTGTTGTCGTCCTGCCAGCATCTGAGAGCCCTGATTCTTCGTGAGAGGTTTCGCGAATGCCGTTGACTGCCAAAAGCCGTCGCCCGTTGCACACCCGCATTATGGTGACCCTTCTGTGTGGGTTGCTCCCGGTGATGYTGGGCTGCGCCATTCTCTATATGCAGGCAGGACGGGCTCTCAAGCAAAGCAACCGGCTGACCGCAGACGAGGCCCTGCGCCAATTCGAACTGATGCTCGACAATACGGCCCAGTCCGCACGCGAATTGCTGCCGCTGGCCGGCCAAAATTGCAACGACGTCAAACTGGCCCTGCGCGAACAGGTCACGCGCCGTCCGTTTGTGCGCTCCGCCAGTCTGGTATGGGACGACACCATTTATTGCAACTCTTTGTTTGGCGAGGTCCAGGAGAAAATCACCGCCGGCGACTATGCGCAAGGCCGGCTGCTGCTCATGAGTGGCAACCCGGTCACCCCCGATACGGCGGTGCTGGTGTACCGCCTGAGTGAGGGCAAACAGGGCGCGCTGACAACTCTGGACGGTTATCACTTGAGTACCGTGCTGCGCCTGATTGGTCGCAATACATTGCTGCTACTGCGAGTTGGCCCGAACTGGTTATCCGCCGACGGCAAGGTCCATGGAGGCGCCCTGCCCGCCTTGCCCGTGGCCGAAAGGGAACGTGCTTCCTCGCGCTATGCCTTTACCGTCGCTGCCGGCTTCCCCGAGGGCGAAACCTGGCGCTACATGGCCAGCGAATACCCGCCGTTGTTCAGCCTGCTGATTTTTTTTGGTGTGTTGTCGGGCGCCATCGGGCACCACTTGCAAAAGAGTTCATGGTCGCCGACTCACGAGATGCGGCGTGCTTTGGCTGCGCAAGAGTTTGTCCCGTATTTTCAACCGGTCGTACATGGCGATACCAGGAAGTGGTCCGGCGCCGAAGTTTTGATGCGCTGGAAACACCCGAAGGAAGGCATGGTACGCCCTGAAATGTTCATCCCGTTTGCCGAAGACTCCGGGTTGATCGTGCCCATGACCCGTTCACTGATGCGACAGGCCGCCCAATGTCTGGGCCCTGTTTCTTCCTCGTTCAATGAACCCTTTCACATCGGCATCAACATCACCGCCAGTCACTGCAACGACCTTAAACTGGTCGAAGACTGTCGTGTGTTTCTCAGTGCTTTCGCACCCGGCTCCATCAACCTGGTGCTGGAACTGACCGAGCGCGAACTGATCAAGCCGAGCGACGTGACGCTCCAGTTGTTCGAACAGCTTCATGCAATGGGCGTGATGATCGCGATTGACGACTTTGGTACCGGACACTCCAGCCTGGGTTATCTGCGTCAGTTCAATGTGGACTTCCTGAAAATCGACAAGAGCTTCGTTGCAATGATCGGCATCGACGCCCTTTCGCGGCACATTCTGGACACGATCATAGAACTCTCGGCCAAGCTCGAACTGGGAATCGTCGCCGAAGGTGTGGAAACCCAGGAACAAAGTGACTATCTGAGCACCCACGGCGTGAACTTCCTGCAAGGATATCTGTACGGTCGACCGATGCCCGGCGCAGAATTCATTAACGCATTAACCCACCAATAACTAGTGACTTTAGGCGACGGGACATCGACAACCTGCACCAAATTGAATCCAAAGACTACTGTTGTTACATGAAAAAAAGTCAGGATTTACTCTTGGCCAATTAACTACTACAATTTTTCATGCCTGTGCAAAATTGGCAGGTGAGCCACTATCACCGGGTCGCTTCAAGGCTCTTGGCTTATAGCTTTGTTTGCGGTTGGTATCAGCTGAACACACTATTGGAGTAAAGATATTGTCCAGACTCGCTGAATTTCGTGAAGCTGAAAAGGCCCTTCAGGAGCAGCTCAAGCAGCTCGAATTGCTGAAGAACGATGCCGGGCTCAAGAAAGAAATCGAATTCGAAGAAAAGCTCCAGGGGCTGATGAAAACCTACGGCAAGAGCCTGCGTGACATCATCGCCATTCTCGATCCGAACCCGGCAAAATCAGGTCTGCAACAAGCAAAAACGCCTAAAACCCGCCGTGCTCGCGTGGTCAAGGTCTATCAGAACCCGCATACGGGTGAGCTGATTGAAACCAAGGGCGGCAACCACCGTGGCCTGAAAGCCTGGAAGGAACAATACGGTGCATCCACTGTTGATTCCTGGCTGCGCAGTTAAAAGCTTGCGGTTATAAAAAAGCCCTGCCAATGCAGGGCTTTTTTTATGGATACCCTCTAAATGCAACGATYGGAAGGGAACCAATTCGTAACTTGCCGATTAACATTGTGTTTAATGCCTTTGAGTATCTAAAAATGTCGGAACCGGCCAAAATCCGCCGCCACGTAAAATCCCGGCACTAAAGTTTCAAGCTGTTACGGAATGCTTCAATTTCTTCCTGACTTTCCTTATAAGCCTCGGCCTGCCCCGCGTACGAAAGAACATAGGCGTTATCGGCATCCACCGCCCCAATCAATGTTTGCGACAGCACATGTCGTCCGTTCTGGGTAATGGTGCAGGTAGTTTCCAGTGCCGACAGGCGGCTCAGAGTCGCGGGATGAATCTTGTTACAGACACTTTGATAGCCGCTTTGAAAAAAGTCCTTCTGGACCGCTTTACGCATTTCCAGCAGCACGCCCTGCACATTCACCTGATGACCGCTCTCAACCTGAGTCATGGTCAATTCCATGACCATCACCGGCGTACCGTTTTGATCGTTTTTGACCACGCGCTGACGGGATACTTTAGAGCCCGCATCCTCCTGCGCAAGGGCTTCGACTTCCCAGCCACTTGGCCACGTCACCTGGGGCACCTCTGCATGAGTGCTGGCAACCGCTGACAAGATACCGAGCATGACGAACATCGATTTACAGAATCGGACCATAGCAAAACACTCACGGATTGAACCATAAAGTCTGAGCTTCGCCCGCCCGTCAGGCAATAGCTGACGGTTTTGGTTTGGTGATGTCCCAGGCCTTGCGTATCATTGTCGCCATTCGTTAGCCCCACTTATTTTCCGGAGGGCCCATGAGCCTGCACGAATTGAACACTTTCCCAGGCGTCACCGCCCAGCCTGATACCGCGACCCAGAAGTTCGTCTTCAACCACACCATGCTTCGGGTCAAGGACATCACCAAGTCCCTGGATTTCTACACGCGCATCCTCGGTTTCACCTTGGTGGAAAAACGCGATTTCCCGGAAGCGGAATTCAGCCTGTATTTCCTGGCCCTGGTCGACAAAAACCAGATCCCGGCCGACGCTGCTGCTCGCACCGAGTGGATGAAGTCGATCCCAGGCATACTCGAACTGACCCACAACCACGGGACCGAGAACGACCCTGACTTCGCCTACCACAACGGCAACACTGACCCGCGCGGTTTCGGTCATATCTGCATTTCCGTGCCGGACATCCGCGCGGCGTGCGAACGGTTTGAAGCGCTGGGCTGTGACTTCCAGAAGCGCTTGAATGACGGGCGCATGAAGAGCCTGGCCTTCATCAAGGACCCGGATGCGTACTGGGTAGAGATCATCCAGCCCGCTCCGCTGTAAGCCCCACCAAATACCCCCCTGTCAAGATCGTTCCTACGCTCTGCGTGGTAACGCCTCCTGTGACGCTCTGCGTCACGCCTTTTTTGGACGCGGAGCGTCCCGGGCTGCATTCCCACGC
>NZ_JBFUKU010000201.1:0-10090 GCF_056400685.1 Pseudomonas sp. P5_A12
ACTCTCGACAGAGGCCTGAATGACAACGTTACCCGCTGCCTGCGGCTCAAAATCGAAGTACACCCAGCCCTGTTCATTCGTGACGCCAACGCTTTTCACCCCTTGGTCGGCAAGCGTCCAGGTCACCGCTCGCCCGCTGAGGGACTGACCGGTGTAATACGCCCCCACTTGCACCCCCAGACGCACACGCTGCGCGTATTCAAGCACCGGGTAATACGCCGCCTCGAGCACCTTGCGAAACACCAAACGATGATGCCCGAGCGACACATTCACCGGGTAAGGCTCGGCGGTGTACTGATTATGCAGATTCATCGAGAAAAGGTAGGGCTCCTCCTGACCAATCAATGGGCAATCAAGCTTCCATTGATCCTCCAGCGGATGATCCACGCCCCAGTCCGGCGCCGCGACAACCGCGCCAAACGGATTGTCGTCGATGGTCAGCGCTGCCTGGGTGTCCCGCCAGGCATTCTCTGGTGCGGGCAGGAATTTCAACCGGTGAACCAGGCTCGCGGAAGCCCCCAGGCACATGTACAGCGTCGCATCGGGTGACACCGGTTCTTCATCCAGCATCAGCCTCTGCATCACCGCTGGCTCCAGATGCAATTGGAGATTGATTCGCGTGATGCGGATTCCCGAGACGGGGTCATTGGGGGCATTGGCCGGGCTGGACACGTCGACGGTGAGGGTGCCCTCGGCCTTGAATGGCAGCGCCAGTTCGACTTCGTACTTGATCGGTTTGAAATCCAGCGGCTGACCGTTCCTCAGCCGCGCCTGATCTTCCTCCAAATCCCTTGATACTCCCGGCCGCAAGGGGATCTCCAATGTCTCTTGCTGCCCATCAATGCTGATTTTCAGCATGCCCGCTTCGGTGTGCCGGGTCTCGCACCAGAAACCGAGTACATAGCGCGCTTGCGCACTCGGACTCTTGGGGACCCTCAAACGCTGACAGACCGAAGAATTGTTTCCAGCCTTCAGCAAAGGAATCAGTACACCTTCATAGAGTTCACTCGCTGTACCCAACCAGCTTGGATTTGTCGTACCTTTCTTCCATTTGATAAACCCCTGCTTGAAATCGCCATTAAGGATCAGACTTTCATTGGCTTGGATGATCGACTCATTCATGACGGACGGCTCCTTCGACGATTGAGTTTTGCTCCGCGTTTTCGGCTTGGGTTACCAGGTCTTCGACGGTTCGCGCGAAGGTCGGTTTGCCGGCTTTCGCCGTGAAACGGACCCGCAGAATGACGTCCGTCAATGAGAGCAACATGGCGTGCTGCGAAGCTTTTTTCGACCGTGGAAAGTTCAACGTCCAGCGCGACACTGCCCCCGTGCTTTCGAAGGGGTTGAGCAACCCTTCATCAGGTTTCATGGCCGTCATGCCGTTATCGGCGATCCCTGTCGACAAGACGATTTGTTGACCGCTGCGCAGATTGACCTGCACATCGGAGGGGGCTGTAGCACCGTCCGGGTTGTGCAAATACCTCACAGACTGAGTTGATTCCTTGGTCGCGATCATGCTGCTGATCTGCAACAAGGTGGCTGGTACATTTTCGTAAGGACTGGTCAACACCGGCAGATCGACCTCGACCGAGCTGATTTGCCGGCAGTAATGCCCCGGATGATCGCGATCGAACAGCAACTGGGTAAGCTTGAACTCCAGTGTCCCCCGGTCCTGCAACTGCTGCAGCGCAGACGTCCAATTGTCGATCCCCACTTGCGGTTCGACCTTGTCGTCAAACAGTTGCCGCAAGGATACGGTTTTGACCAATTCCAGCCGACGCTCATGACGTTGCAGGTATTCACGCTCCATACGCAACAAATGTCCGCGCAGGTGTTCGCCTGCGGTCAAGCCGTGACGGTTATCCAGCCAGACCTGGGGCAAGGGGAGATTCGCGTCGTAATCGCCGGTTTCCGCGTTCAACGAAGCCTGAGCGTTGAGACACAAACTGACGACCGCATCGTACGCCTGATAGTGCAGGGCCYTGAACTGGCCCAGCAGCCAGCCGAACAGTTCGGCATTGGTCGCACGCTTCTTGAGGAAGTTGTAAACCGTCAGCGCCTGACTGTTGGCCGTGAAGGTTTGCTGCAAGCTGGCTCTGGCCGCCTCGACGGCATGCTTCTGGGCGACGATCTGCTCATCAATCGCCCGGATCTCCGCTGTCGCTTGACTGCGCTGCAGCGCCCATTCGTTACGGCGACGGCGGTAAGCTTCGGTGGTGGCTTGCTTGTCCGCGTCCATTTGCTTGACCGCCGAGGCGATGTCCAACCCGTAGCACACCGCATTGATGATTTCGTCGGGGCGCCAACCACCACCGGCCAAACCAAAAATATTAGGCAAGGCAGCCACAAGCGCGGCGGCCGGCCTGATGCCTGCGGACATCAGTGACAGTTTTTTTGACTCCTGCAGACTTTCCATGACCTCGTATTCAACCGCCGACACATTTTCGTCATAGAGTGCGGCATAGGCGTCGGACCGTTCCGCCGCCACGGCCCGGCTTTGCTCCAGCGCGACCACATTCGCCTGTAACTGGTCGATGGCATATTCCTGCACGCTCTGGGCATAGGTGCCCAGTTTCACCAGATGGTCTTGCTGCATTTCTTCCAGCTCGATCCTATCCCGCTGCTCAAGCAAGCGCAGCACCTGGCTGCCGTATTCCTGCAGGGTTTGCACGGCACGCAACGCCGCCTCGAAAATCACGCGCCAACGGAAAGCACCGACCACCAGCCGCCCGCCCATGGGTCTGGGTACGCCAACACTCCCGGCCGCCAGGTCTTGCAACAATTGATTGGGATTGGTGGGACGGCTGAAAAGCGGGATCTCCATCGGCTTGCCATCGAGAGTGAGGTTATTGCGCAGGTTATGCAGGCGCTGGCCCGGCTCGTCGTACATCTTGAGCAACTGGTCATTGATCGGGAGTTTGAAAGGATTGTTCGCCAGCAACCCGAGCTCAGGCGGTTCATCGGCGCCGGCAGGAAAGTCCGCCAGGTTGAACACGAGGGCTTGTTCAAATTGCTCAAGCGCCGGCCGCGACAGGCTCTTGTTCAAAAGGCCCTCCAGCGTGTCGGTTTCCCAACGGTTCACTGTCCGCACCGTGGGAGCCTTACCCATGAAAAACTCGGCCTGGACGTAACACAACTTGGCTGCCACCAGGCTGTCACGGGTGAGCTGGCGGTAATACCAATCACCCCAGGCCACCAGGTTCTTGACGTATTCAATGAATATCAGAATCTGGAAATGGTAGGGTGCGGAATAGCCGATGGCGTCAGGATCGGCCGGTGCGCGGGTTTCGAAGCCGACATTGCCTTTGACGATGTTCAATGGCCGGCAACGCCAGTAAAGCGGTTTGGGATGTGCCGGATTTGTAATGTCCGCCGGTGCTTGCGGATCAAACAGGTAATGCAGCCACTTTTGCGCCTCCAGAAAGCGGTCCTCCGTGCGCAGACGCGTCGCGACCAGATGAGGCAAATGAAAAAACAGCTCCCAGAAAAACAAGCCATTGGCGCCATCGAATGCACCGTTCGGCTCGCTGATCGTAGCCGAACCGGGCGGCGGTTCTGACAGAAACTGAGTRTCCCAATCAAGTACCGCATCCACGGAAATATTGGAGCGTTGCACCAGCTCTGGGCCGAACAGCGAATTCAGACGGGTGAATTTAAGCGCCCAGTGTGTTTGGTTGAATGCAATAAACTGCGCGGCATCAGAAGTGTTTTTGAGCAATGCCGCCGGGTTGAAGTCCGTTACGTTGGCAATCGTCAATGCAAATTCTTTAACTCCATATCCACCCGTGGCACTGCCAAAAGTAAAGGTCGGCGTCCCCCATGCACCTTTCCCCCGCTTGAAGACTTGCCATAGGGTGCCCCAGCCACCGGCAAATGGTTTGGAGGTTTTGATCGGTCCCGGGTCGTCGGGGGTTTTGTTTTTCAACGTCAATTCCAATTCAACGTTACTGGTACTGGTAATACCCGTGGGCCTCAAAATTCCCTGGACAATCAGCACATCGTCGTTACCGACGCGAAACGCCACGGCCTGCATATCCAGGTAACGCGTCAGGGTCCCCGGCGTGGTCACAGAGGCGACGATGGTCGGCTGATTCAGCAACGGGTGCTGCACCGTTTCGGCGAAGACAAAGCGTTTGTCCGCGGCCTGCACCAGCCAGCCGCCATCATCTTCGGGCAACGGACGAAAAAGTACATCGCGTACCGCTGTCACATTCAGGCCGGGCTCACTCCCGTCCCCTTTGCGGTTCGTCAACAACACCCCCAGCTTGCCCTTGGGGTTGTGATGATCGGCCCAAACGGTCGCAATCAGTCGAACGTTTTTGTCCTGGGAGTGATCTGCGGTCTGTGCGGAGCTGTGCATGCTCAGCGGTGCCGACCACTGGCCGTTTTGACTCATGTACGCCAGATTGATGTCCAGCCACGGCGGTATGCTTTTGCCATCCGATCCCATGACCTGATCCCGCCACTCGGCCCACACCAGGCACAACCGCCCGCTCCAGAACACTGGGCGAATGTCCAACACCTTGGCTCCTGTGGGAATATCCACTGGCTGCCATTCATTCCACACCGCTGGATTGAGGGCAACATCGGCTGGCGAGAGTTCCACCTCTGCCTTGCGCCAGAAATACTGGAACGGCGGCACCCGCTGGCGACCGACAAAGTAATAATCGGCGCGTGCCGGCGAAGCGCCGTCCATGTAGCTACTGATCACGTCCAGGTTGCAGGTCTGCTCGAACGTTTTCAGGTAGTCCTGCAGCGCAGCCTGAACCGAATCACTGTTCAGGCGCGTCTGATTTAGATTGTTTTCAAGGGCTTTGAACAGGCTGGTCTTGCGCAGCCGAACAAAGGGGGTCATGAAGTTTTCCGGGTAAATCTTGATCAGTTGCCACGCGGCCCAATCCGGGAAGTTGCTGTAAAGCTCCCAAGTCGCCAGATCTCTCTTATCGAACTCGATCGTCGCATAGCCCGGCTCCAGCTTGCGGTACGCGGCATGGATAAACTGCTGCGCGCAGCTCGTCGCTTCGGCCACCCGGGAGCTCTGAACCAGGTAATTGTCCAGCGGATCCATGCGCAGCAGTTCGAACAGGTCTGCCGGGGTTTTCAGGAAGCTGTACTTTGGCTTTTCTCCGCCTGCGAACTTCCCGATGCAGAGTTCAACCAGCGCATTACGGCGCTTTTCGAGCAGGCCAGCGATATTGTTCAGTGCCATAGTCCTTTCTCCTGAGGATGTGAGCCGGGAACGCACGACCAGACAGCGATAGCGATAGCGGTCATTGGCCCGCCTCCTCGCCGTCGAACGTGATGGTTTCGAAATAAGCCGTGGTTTTTCCTGCTTCGGACAGAACGCTGATCTCAAACTTGCCGCCGGTTCGGCTGGAGGCAAACACTCGCGTCAAACCCTCCTGGTTGGTGTTGGCCTGCGCCCGCCGGATATCCAGCACCGGCAGCCGGGTGCCGTCCTTCTCCTCGTAGCTCCAGCGCACGGGACTGTTTTTCCCGAGGTTTAGATACTGGTCCATCAGCGTGGCGTAGAGTTCGATCTCCTGACCGCGGGGCACGCTACCCAACGGTACCGGCGACATGAGCTGAGGCGGAAACTGCAGGGTCTTCGTGTCAGCAACAACATTGATGGTAGGGGCGTACTGCGGCTTGAACAGATCCAGCCAGAACTGCGGGGTGTCCGTGCCCATGACCTTGCCGGGAAAAAACTCTGCCTGGACCACGCCATCGACATCAGTTTTCCGGGTGGCAATACTGCCCAGCCTGGTAAGCCAGCGAACCTCGACGCCGCTTAACGCCTTGTTGTCGATATCCTTGAGGGTCACGGTGAAGGTGATTTTCTCGCCTGGCTTGTTGGCTACCACATCGGTGTGGTCCGCCACACAGGTCAGGGTAACAAGCCGTTGCAGATCGTCGGTGAACGCCATATGAAGCACAGGGGATGCGGACAGGCTCAGCAACGCATGCTCGGCAGCATCCTTGTACTTCGACTTGTCCACTGCCGCGGGCAAAGTCCCGATCATGAAAATCGTCACGGCATCCATGCCGGTTTGCGCCGTCATTACCCGAATGCGCATCAACAAATCCAGCTGGATCAGGTTTTTCAGGATGTGGTCTGTCGAGTCGAAGCGACTGACACACTCGCGTACCTCTTGCACACTCCAGTCGAAAAACTCCGCCAGCCGGATTGAGGCCGCTTGCTGGGCCAGACGCTCAGCATCAACGCTCAGGTCGTCAGGCAAGGCATTGACCTCACGCAGATAATCGAGCAGTTTCTGCGCGGGCTTCTCGCTCAATTCAAACGCCCGGGTGAGCACCGACAGGTAGTAAAGCGCCCTCACGGTGAACGCATGTTTATCATCCTGATCCAGCCAGGCCTTATGGCCGTAAGCCAGATAGTCCTGCAACAACTGGGCGTTGAGATCCAGTTTCGCCACCACCGCACTGCGACGACGTACGTCGGCCAACAGCTCGAGCAAAGGATCGGGCTGCTCGTTGCGCCCCCGCAAGGAATCTTCCCGATCCGACAGGGTGCGTTCGAACACCTGGCGCAACAATTGATGCACCGTCGCATTGGCCCAGACCAACACTTGAAACGCTTGCTCGGCGTTGACGCCTGCATAAACCGCCAGCGATTCCTTGACCACCGACGCCTGGGTCTCTTTGGCCTGCAAAAGCACGGCGAGCATTTTCTCGACAATGGCAGCGCGTACGACTTCATCGCTGTCACCGAGGCCATCCTTCACCGCCCCGTCGAGCGCCTGCCGGGCAACGGCCAGGTACTCGGCTTCGGTACCCGGATGCGCCAGGACCAGCCCGTCAGCATCGACCAGCAGCGTCAGCAAATCCAGCCAGCTGGCGCCCGCCAGCGGCGGCACCCCTGCCATCAGTAATGCCGAGTGGGTGAACTGCGCGCCAGGCAACAGGCTGCGCACTTTTTCAAACAACTGGCGCTCATCATCGGAGGCAGTGGCCAACGCTTGGGGTTGCGAGATGTGCTGCAACATCCAGAGCACCGCAAGCTTGCGGTCTGCGCACCACCCCACACAGGAATGCAGGGCATAAATGAGGTTCAGCACGTCGGGCGTGTCGACTCGGGTCGAATGGATCAGGGGAGTACCTGCCAGACCGTAGAGCCAGTCTTCTCCGCCCAATAACGTCAGCATCAGGACGCCTTCGACCGGCGTCATGCCCAACAAGCGGGGCAGCTTCACCAGGCGGTAAAAACTGGAAATGACTGCGGGGGTTCGCTTGAGTTTGTTGTTGGTGACGCCATGCGCACCGGCAATCGCCATGGCCAGGTATCGGTAGGTCTGAAGGTCGATCCCCAACGCACTGCACAACTGGGTGACCGTCAGTTCGGACTCGCCCTGGATGGGCAACACCGAAAAATCCCCGTTATCGAGCAACATGGGTTGGCGGTAGTCGCCCTGACCATTGAAGACTTGATCAAACAGCGAGAGCGCTTCACCGCGACCATAAATCGACAACTCGTCGATAAACGCGGCAAAGTCTGGCGCCGTACACCCATAGCGCTCACGTAATGACTGAAACAGACCCAGTGCATGCACGACTTTATCCGTGATCCACCAGGCATTGTCTGACGTGCTATTGCGCGTTTCAGCCCTGATGGCCGCCACCAACAGCGCATCTACCTGATCGCTGGGCAACCCCAGCCACTGATCCAGACGCAACTTGCGGTTCATTCGGTCGTATCGGTCAAGACCATTTGCGCTTGTTGGAGTCGCTGATAATTTATGCCGGAATGAAGGGCCGGTTACGCCACCCGTAAGACTGACCGCAGGGTCGCTATTGGCATTGAGGTAAACCGAACCGGAGCGCCAGCTTTCCGGCTCAACAGGCTTGTTTTGCGAGTACGTCACGTTGGCAGAACGAACCGGCGCGAAACCTCGTACCGACAGCAACGCCTCCAGCCCCTGGGCATCGAGTTTGGTTCGCTCACCGAAGAATGGCACCTGGTTAAGGTTCTGCCACGTCACATCATCGGTGCCGAAGTTCTGCGAATAAAAAACCACACGATCATCGAACTCTACGGGCTCCTCCGTCAGCAACTGCCGCTGATAAGGCCCCAGCCGTGATGCGTGGGCCAGGGCACGCCCCGCGTCGGCATCCCAAGCCTGGCGTAGCAAAAAATAAGGGAAGGAGAAGTCCACCAGGTGCGCAAAATTGCCGACCGAAAGCCCCAGGTGATGGGCGACCGCATCCAGGGTCACCCAGTGCTGATAGTAAGGCAGCCCATTGGGATACCGCGCCTCGATCATCGCGTCTTCAACATCCAGTCGGGCGTCGTGTTCGGCGATGAAGGTTTCCAGCACCGGGACGATGATGTCGACCGCGGACACCGCTCGATACACCGCATTGAAATCGACCGACAGCGGTTTCAGGTCCTTGCGCCGGTCATGCAGCGGCAGCTTTTCGTTACTGCTCGATACGAACTCGATACGCTGTTCGATCCACCTCAACAGCTCGATCAGATACGCCACTGGTGAAGCGAGAGACTCCAGAGCCTGCGGCGGGCAAAAACTGTTGAAGTCAGGACTGAACAGCGTTTCGAAACTGGGTCCCGTAACCATCGACAACAAACCACTGGTCGCCCTGGCCTCATCAGTTTCATGGCGGCGCAAGCTGTGCTCGATGAATTGGCGGTGCACAAAAACGGCCATGCTGTTGGCCCGCCGCAAAAACCGTCGAGCGTCCTCGGGGCTCACGTTGAAGTCCCTCACCAGCCCCTGCACGCCCTTTTCCACCAGAGGAAAAATCGATCCACCCTCTTCGATGTAAGTGTCGAGAGCCGCGTACCTCGTGCGTTGTTCGTTACTAAAGACCTGGTTCAGCAATTGCGAGGCGGGGCGGGAGTCAGCCATGGTCAGGTTCCTGGGGTCGATAACGGTCCTGAACAGCCTGACAAGCCTGTCAGGCCGTACGATTGATGGAAGAGATTTGGCGCCTGAAGCCGATCACCGTCTACTGTCATAAATGACAGTATCGACAACCGTTCATCGGAGGGGCGCTGTCAGCCTTTTGTGGGTGGCACAGACCCGACTTCGAAGCGTTCGCTGTCCACCCAGTCGGAAACCGTCGCGCCATCTTCACCCGCAGTGAGGGTTTGCTTGAACCGGCACCAATTGCCGCCGTCGGGCAGCGGCTGCGCTGCACTGCCTTGCCAACCGCTGGTACTGACGGGGACATCGAGGGACCATTTCAGGTCATGGTTGAACCAGCTCGTGACCTGCCCGACTCCCGGTTTGCCCTGCCCTTCAAACTGCACCGGATTACTGACCCAGCGTCCCCCCGCCGGTACATCGATGGACGGCAGAAAAGTACCCAGCACGACCGACCGTTTGGGCGAGTCGGCCGATTCGAAGCCGTCGCACGACGCCACAGCCACCAGGCCGCAGCGTCCGCCAAGCCGATCAAGCATCAGCGTCACCGACCACGTGCGATCCTCCAGCACCGGACTGCGTCCCAGCACCGTTGACGTAGCGTCACCCAGCCTCACCGTCACGATGTCCCTCGGCACGCCGAAACCGGATATCACCGCCCGCCGACCAATGTGTTCGTCCAGCGCCGGCGTTTCGATAAACGGCGCAGCCGGCACCACGTTGTAGCTCAACGGTGGGCTGTCTTTGGATGTCTGTTCTTCGAAGCGTTGCCTGGCCCGGATGATTTTGGCCCCCACCGGCAAGGTCACCTCGGCTTTCCAGCTGCCGTCCTCGTCCACGGGAATACCGGTCAGCAAAGGTTCGGAATCGCCCTCCAGCCAGACCTCGACAAATCCGCCCGGCATGCCCTCCCCCTCAAACAATGCGGTTCGCGGAAGATCGCCGTTTTCCGTTGGCTGCGTAAAGACCGGTGGCAGCAGCACCACTTTGAAAGCGAGCATTTCGCTTCGCTCGGACTTGCGCTGATTGCGGGTCTGTTGGGCATCGATGGTGTACGGGCGAAACTCCAGACCGGTGAGTTCGATTGACCATTCACCATCGTTGKTCAGCGTTTTTGGAGCGCCCAGATCTCTTCCGGATTGAGCGTCACGCAATTGCATCGAGGCCCCGGCCATGCCGTCGTACCC
>NZ_JBFUKU010000202.1:0-10004 GCF_056400685.1 Pseudomonas sp. P5_A12
GCTCCTGTGTTCGCCGCTGGCGAGCGCATCGAGAAGCGTGTTCCGATGACCCGCGTTCGCGCTACCGTGGCCAAGCGTCTGGTAGAAGCTCAGTCGAACATGGCGATGCTGACCACCTTCAACGAAGTCGACATGACCGAAGTCATGGCCCTGCGTTCGAAGTACAAGGACCTGTTCGAGAAGTCCCACAACGGCGTACGCCTGGGCTTCATGTCGTTCTTCGTGAAAGCGGCCACCGAAGCGCTGAAACGCTTCCCGGCTGTTAACGCCTCGATCGACGGCGGCGACATCGTTTACCACGGCTACGCCGACGTCGGTGTTGCTGTTTCCAGCGACCGTGGTCTGGTGGTGCCGGTTCTGCGTAACGCCGAACTGATGAGCCTGGCTGAAATCGAAGGCGGCATCGCCACCTTCGGCAAGAAAGCCCGTGACGGCAAACTGTCGATGGACGAAATGACCGGCGGCACGTTCACCATCACCAACGGTGGTACTTTCGGTTCGATGATGTCGACCCCGATCGTCAACCCGCCGCAAGCAGCTATTCTGGGCATGCACAACATTCTGCAGCGCCCTATGGCGATCAACGGTCAGGTCGTTATCCGTCCGATGATGTACCTGGCTCTGTCCTACGATCACCGTCTGATCGATGGCAAAGAAGCTGTGACCTTCCTGGTGACCATCAAGAACCTGCTGGAAGACCCGGCTCGTTTGTTGCTGGATATCTAAAAAGCAGCGGCAAGCTGCAAGCTGCAAGCCCCAAGCTCAAGGTGAGCGAGTGGGCTTGAGGCTTGCAGCTTGCGGCTTGTAGCTTGTTGCTAAAAGGGAACCTTTTATGACTCAGAAATTTGACGTAGTAGTGATCGGCGCGGGCCCTGGCGGCTACGTAGCTGCCATCAAAGCAGCGCAGCTTGGTCTGACGACGGCCTGCATCGAGAAGTACACCGACAAGGAAGGCAAACTGGCTCTGGGCGGTACTTGCCTGAACGTCGGCTGCATTCCATCCAAGGCGCTGCTGGACAGCTCCTGGAAGTTCCACGAAGCCCAGGATGGCTTCGCGATCCACGGTATCAACCACGCTGGCGTGACCATGGACGTGCCAGCAATGGTCGGCCGTAAAGCCAACATCGTCAAAGGCCTGACCTCGGGTGTTGCCACCCTGTTCAAAGCCAACGGTGTGACTTCCATTCAGGGTCACGGCAAGCTGCTGGCCGGCAAGAAAGTTGAAGTCACCAAGCCTGACGGCTCGGTAGAAATCATCGAAGCCGAAAACGTGATTCTGGCTCCAGGCTCGCGTCCGATCGACATTCCACCGGCTCCGGTTGACCAGAATGTGATCGTCGATTCGACTGGCGCACTGGAATTTCAGTCCGTACCCAAGCGTCTGGGCGTGATCGGCGCTGGCGTTATCGGTCTGGAACTGGGTTCGGTCTGGTCCCGTCTGGGCGCCGAAGTCACCGTTCTCGAAGCGCTGGACACCTTCCTGATGGCCGCTGACGCTGCCGTTTCCAAGGAAGCGCTGAAAACCCTGACCAAACAAGGTCTGGACATCAAGCTGGGCGCTCGCGTTACCGGTTCCAAAGTGAACGGCGACGAAGTCGTTGTGAACTACACCGACGCCAAGGGTGAACAGAACATCACTTTCGACAAGCTGATCGTAGCCGTTGGTCGCCGTCCGGTGACCACTGATCTGCTGTCCGCTGATTGCGGCGTGACCCTCGACGAGCGCGGTTTCGTGCACGTTGACGATCACTGCGCCACCACCGTGCCGGGCGTTTACGCCATCGGCGACGTGGTTCGCGGCATGATGCTGGCACACAAGGCTTCGGAAGAGGGCATCATGGTCGTTGAGCGCATCAAGGGCCACAAAGCCCAGATGAACTATGACTTGATCCCTTCGGTTATTTATACTCACCCGGAAATCGCGTGGGTTGGTAAAACCGAGCAGGCCTTGAAGGCTGAAGGCGTTGAAGTTAACGTTGGCACCTTCCCGTTCGCAGCCAGTGGCCGTGCCATGGCAGCCAACGACACCGGCGGTTTCGTCAAAGTCATTGCCGATGCCAAGACTGACCGCGTATTGGGCGTCCACGTGATTGGCCCGAGCGCTGCAGAACTGGTTCAGCAGGGCGCGATCGGTATGGAATTCGGCACCAGCGCTGAAGACCTGGGCATGATGGTTTTCTCCCATCCGACCCTGTCTGAAGCCTTGCACGAAGCAGCTCTGGCAGTGAATGGCGGCGCCATCCACATCGCCAACCGCAAGAAGCGTTAAGACAATAAGAAACCACGGCGGAATGGCCCGTCGTGAGCCTTGCATGCAAGTCTCACCGCGGAATATCCGCTGGACGCAGCCTTGCGTAGTTGCACCGGTTGTCCGGAAAGGCTACGCAAGCAGCAGTCAAAGGTGGTGCGGCACTTGAACGAGTGCAGCRCCGAATGCGCAGTACCTAACGAAGACGGTAAWAAGCATGAATCTTCACGAGTATCAGGGTAAGCAGCTGTTCGCTGAATACGGCCTGCCAGTWTCCAMMGGCTACGCAGTAGACACCCCGGAAGCAGCAGCAGAAGCTTGCGACAAAATCGGCGGCACGGAATGGGTTGTCAAAGCCCAGGTCCACGCTGGTGGTCGCGGTAAAGCGGGCGGCGTCAAGCTGGTTCGCAGCAAAGAAGACGCTAAGGCATTCGCACAGCAGTGGCTGGGCAAGCGTCTGGTGACTTACCAGACTGACGCCAATGGTCAGCCAGTCACCAAGATCCTGGTTGAATCGTGCACTGATATCGCTAAAGAGCTGTACCTGGGCGCTGTCGTTGACCGTTCGAGCCGTCGCATCGTGTTCATGGCTTCCACCGAAGGTGGCGTGGACATCGAGAAAATCGCTCACGACACCCCAGAAAAAATTCTGAAAGCCACTATCGATCCACTGGTTGGCGCTCAGCCATTCCAGGGTCGCGAGCTGGCATTCCAGCTGGGTCTGGAAGGCAAGCAAGTTGCTCAGTTCGCCAAGATCTTCGTAGGTCTGGCCAAGCTGTTCAAGGATCACGACCTGGCTCTGCTGGAAGTGAACCCGCTGGTGATCAAGGCTGACGGCGATCTGCATTGCCTCGACGCCAAGATCAACATCGACGCCAACGCCATGTACCGTCAGCCTAAGCTGAAGACTTTCCACGATCCGTCGCAAGACGATCCGCGCGAAGCGCACGCTGCCAAGTTCGAACTGAACTACGTGGCACTGGAAGGCAACATCGGTTGCATGGTCAACGGTGCTGGCCTGGCCATGGGTACCATGGACATCGTCAACCTGCATGGCGGCAAACCAGCCAACTTCCTCGACGTGGGCGGCGGTGCTACCAAAGAACGCGTTACCGAAGCGTTCAAGATCATCCTGTCCGACACTAACGTCGCTGCAGTATTGGTCAACATCTTCGGCGGCATCGTTCGTTGCGACATGATTGCCGAAGGCATCATCGGCGCGGTGAAAGAAGTCGGCGTGAAAATCCCGGTTGTTGTTCGCCTTGAAGGCAACAACGCTGAGCTGGGCGCTAAAGTACTGGCAGAAAGCGGTTTGAACATCATCGCTGCTACCAGCCTGACCGACGCTGCTCAACAAGTTGTTAAAGCTGCGGAGGGCAAATAATGAGCGTCCTGATCAATAAAGACACCAAAGTTATCTGCCAGGGCATTACCGGTTCGCAAGGTAGTTTCCACACCCAGCAAGCCATCGAATACGGCACCAAGATGGTTGGCGGCGTAACTCCTGGCAAAGGCGGCACCGAGCACCTGGGTCTGCCAGTGTTCAACACCGTGAAAGACGCTGTAGCTGCCACTGGCGCCACCGCCAGCGTGATCTACGTTCCAGCTCCTTTCTGCAAGGACTCCATCCTGGAAGCAGCTTTCGGCGGCATCAAGCTGATCGTTTGCATCACCGAAGGCATTCCTACCCTGGACATGCTGGACGCTAAAGTTAAGTGCGACGAGCTGGGTGTTATCCTGATCGGCCCTAACTGCCCAGGCGTGATCACTCCAGGCGAATGCAAGATCGGCATCATGCCAGGTCACATTCACTTGCCAGGCAAGGTCGGTATCGTTTCCCGTTCCGGCACCCTGACCTACGAAGCTGTGAAGCAAACTACTGACGCCGGTTTCGGTCAGTCGACTTGCGTCGGCATCGGCGGTGACCCGATCCCTGGTTCGAACTTCATCGACATCCTGAAGCTGTTCCAGGAAGACCCGAAGACCGAAGCGATCGTAATGATCGGTGAGATCGGCGGTTCGGCTGAAGAAGAAGCGGCTGCCTACATCAAGGCAAACGTGACCAAGCCGGTTGTTTCCTACATCGCTGGTGTGACTGCCCCTGCGGGCAAGCGCATGGGCCATGCTGGCGCAATCATCTCTGGCGGCAAGGGCACTGCAGACGAGAAGTTTGCTGCCCTGGAAGACGCAGGCGTTAAAACCGTGCGTTCGCTGGCAGACATCGGCAAGGCTTTGTCCGAGCTGACCGGTTGGGCGATCAAATAAGCCTCGCGCTTAGCTGACGCTTCACCAGACAAAGGCCACCTTCGGGTGGCCTTTGTCGTTTCTGGGATTTACGTTTGCTAGACGGACGCCATCGCGGGCAGCCCGCTCCCACGGGGATTTGTAGCGTTCATACAATTTGGTTTACCCCACAAAACCTGTGGGAGCGGGCTTGCCCGCGATGGCGGACTTTATAGACACAGATCAATTTAGTTGCAGAAACGCGACACAGAAACGTCGCGTATCGGATAGTTCGCCCTCTAACAGTGCGTTTTCAGGACAAACTCGTTAGGCTACACACCATTTTTGCGAACGCGGCCCACAAGGCAGCGACGCGCTAAAGGGTCAGTCCTATACGGATCGACAGCATTTCCCTCACCCCCAAGGGAAATCCCTCTCTAAATTCCGATTCAGTAGTGTGGTATTTCCTTAATGAAAGTGTTGAAAGGCCAGGACATTCTGGCACTTGGTTTTATGACGTTTGCCCTGTTTGTCGGGGCTGGCAACATCATCTTCCCGCCTATCGTCGGTTTGCAGTCCGGGCCTAATGTCTGGATGGCGGCGCTGGGCTTCCTGATCACAGCGGTCGGTTTGCCGGTGATCACCGTGGTAGCGCTGGCGAAGGTCGGTGGTGCGATGGATGCCCTGAGCAGTCCGATCGGTAAAATCGCCGGTGGCCTGCTGGCTGCTGCGTGCTACCTCGCCGTCGGCCCGTTGTTCGCCACGCCACGTACCGCCACCGTATCGTTCGAAGTTGGCCTGGCGCCGCTGACCGGTGAGAGCCCGTTGGCGCTGTTCCTCTACAGTTCGGTGTACTTCCTGATCGTGTTCTTCATCTCGCTCTACCCGGGCCGATTGCTGGATACCGTAGGGCGTTTTCTGGCTCCGCTGAAGATAATCGCCCTGGCCGCGCTCGGCATCGCCGCGTTCGCGTTGCCTGCCGGTGATATCGGCGTGGCCACGCCGGAGTACGTCGCGGCACCGTTCTCTCAAGGTTTCATCAATGGTTACCTGACCATGGATACCCTGGGCGCATTGGTGTTCGGCATCGTCATCGTTAACGCGATCCGCTCCCGTGGCGTTGAGTCGCCGGTGCTGATCACCCGTTACGCAATCATTGCCGGGCTGATTGCCGGCGTGGGTCTGGCACTGGTTTACGTCAGCCTGTTTCGCCTCGGTTCGGGCAGCCATGAAGTAGCCGCCGGTGCGACTAATGGCGCGGTGGTATTGCACGCTTATGTTCAACACACCTTCGGTTCGTTGGGCAGCGGTTTCCTGGCCGTACTGATCTCGCTGGCCTGCCTCGTAACGGCTGTTGGCCTGACCTGTGCCTGCGCCGAGTACTTCAGCCGTGTGCTGCCACTGTCGTACAAGACGCTGGTCATCATCCTGGCGGTTTTCTCCTTGCTGGTGTCCAACCTGGGCCTCACCAAGCTGATTGCCTTCTCGATTCCGGTACTGACCGCGATTTACCCGCCATGCATCGCCCTGGTGGCGCTGAGCTTCTGCAAGGACTTCTGGCATGAGCAGGGCCGCATCGTCGGTCCGGTGATGCTGGTGTCGTTCCTCTTCGGCATGATCGACGCGCTCAAGGGTGCGGGTCTGGCGGACTGGATGCCGACTCAGTTGTCTCACTTGCCGCTGAGCGAGCAGGGCCTGGCGTGGCTGGTGCCGGCGGTCATGACGCTGGTGGTCGCAGTGGTTTGCGATCGCCTGCTGGGCAAGCGCGAAGAAGCGCTGGCTTAATCTGCAGGAGGGCCCGCCACAAGCGGGCCATGAAGCGGAAACAGAAATGCCCCGTATCAATCGATACGGGGCATTTTTTTTGGAGTCAGTGCAGTGTCTTTTTCCATAAGCTAACGTCGAAGCCTTGCAAATTTTCAATGTGGGAGCGAGCCKGCTCGCGATGGCGATTTACTTTCAACCGAGATGTTGACTGATCTACCGCTATCGTCGGAACGCCGCCCGGAGCCGGCTCGCTCCCACAGGGGTTTCGAGTATTTCGCATCTACATCACAAGGACCTGCATGTCGTTCATCCACGCCAACCTGATCCACATCCTCGCCGCGCTCTGGTTTGTCATCTGCTGGGGCGGTTACACCCGTTATGCCACGTGGAAGGGCCGCGACACCGCGTGCCTGGCCAGTGTGTTGCACCTGTACCGCGAAGACTGGATGCGGCGCATGCTGCTACGCGACAACCGCATCGCCGATGCCAGTGTGGTGGGTAATCTGGAGCGTAACGCCTCGTTTTTCGCCTCCAGCACCTTGATTATTCTGGCTGGCATTCTCACCGTGCTCGGTGCTTCTGAAAGGGCGGTGTCGTTGTTGGCGGATATCCCGATGGTTCAGCAGGCCTCCCAGGGCATGTCGGAGATCAAATTGCTGTGCCTGGCACTGGTGTTTGTCTACGCCTTTTTCACCTTCAGCTGGTGCATGCGTCAGTACAATTTTGCGGCGATTCTGATTGGTTCGGCGCCGATGGTCGGTGAGCGCCACGTTTCCGAACAAGAACGCAAGGCCTTCGCTGCCCGAGCGGCACGGGTTATCTCCATGGCCGCCAACCAGTTCAACTTCGGCCTGCGTTCCTACTATTTCGGCATGACCATGCTGGCCTGGTTCGTCAGTCCGTGGCTGTTCATGCTGATGAGTGCCGGCGTAGTGCTGGTGTTGTATCGCCGGGAGTTTCATTCCGACGTTCTGGACGTGATGGTCTATACCCCTACAGAGGCACCCTTGCCCGAGGTAAACAAAGAGGCCGCTTGATGAGTATTCCGTTCTGGTGTGTGTTCATCAGTGCATTACTGATTTATGTGGCCCGCATGCCGGTGGCCAAGGCGATGAAAGAGCAGGGCGGTTACAACAACCACCAGCCGCGCCAGCAACAGGCGCAACTGAGCGGCTTCGGCGCCCGGGCGGTGGCCGCGCATCAAAACAGTTTTGAAGCCTTTATATTGTTTGCGGTGGGGGTGCTGATGGCGCACACCACTCAAACCGCAGGATGGCTGATCGACTTGCTGGCGATCATCTTTGTGATCTCACGCGTTGTCTACTTACTGTGTTACTGGGGTGATTTGGCCTGGCAGCGCAGTTTGGTCTGGTTTGTCGGTTTCGTCTGTTCGTTGTTACTGATGATTAGTCCGACTTTTAGAAGCATTTTGCTCTAACGGAGCAAATCGCAGGCAAAAGAAAACCCGCACTTGGCGGGTTTTCTTTATCACGCTAAAAACTGTTTTAGTTTTTAGGTGCTTCTTTTGCAGCGGCAGCGTTCGATTCAGCCTGAGCTTTGGCAGCTTCGGCGTTTTCTTTCGCAGCGTCGTTCACTTTATCCTGAGCTTTGTTCATGTCTTGCTGAGCTTGCTCAGCATGTTTGGCAGCATCTTGAGCTTTGTCCTCGGATTTTTTATCGCAGGCAGCGAGACCGAGGGAAGCGGTCAACATCAAGGCAATAGCTAAAGTCTTACGCATGGGGTGTTTCTCCTTATGGAAATAACTACTGGCCTTTCGAGCACAGCTGGCGATGATAAGTTCCTCATTTCATACAAATATATGAAGGTTCTTCTCTAAGGAACTTTTTGCTTTTTCCAAGACTTCGGATCCCCACTAACTAGAGTTATTTATCTCATGGCCGAAAACCCTGTTTTTGAGCGTGCGACGCGATTCCTGTCGGCGCTCCGGCATTGTCAGGTCCTCGGGTTACGGGTACACAGCGCCAGTACTGACGGACTAACGGTCATCTTGCCGTATAGCCCGCAAATCGTTGGTAATCCGCAAACTGGCGTGATCCACGGCGGTGCACTGACGTCGTTGATGGATACGGCGTGCGGTATGTCGACCCTGTGTGTGCTGCCCGAATTTGAAGTCTGCCCGACCCTCGATCTGCGCATCGACTACATGCATGCCGCCGAACCGCATAAAGATGTCTACGGTTTCGCCCAATGCTACCGAGTGACCACCGACGTGATCTTCGCCCGTGGTTTCGCCTATCAAGACGATCCCGAGCACCCCATCGCCCATGTCGTCGGCACATTCATACGCATGGGCAAAGCCATCAAAGGCACAAAAGGCTTTGGCGGCGTCATTGCCGGAGGTGCGAAATGACCGATTCCTTCAAGGAACAACTGCAACAGGCCCATGAGGAGGGCAACTACGCGTCGCTGTTGCACCTGATTCCTTACGCCAAACTGATCGGCGTCGAGTGTTCGCGGGTGGGGGATGATCTGCTGTTTCGCCTGCCAGCCAACAAGGACAACATTGGTAACCCTTTATTGCCGGCGATTCATGGCGGCGTGATTGCCGGGTTCATGGAACTCTCGGCCGCGCTGCACTTGCTGATTTTCACGGGTTCACCGGGTGTGCCGAAAATCATCGATTTCTCCCTCGACTACCTGCGCGCCGGGCAGTTTCGCGTTACCTGGGCCAAATGTCAGGTGTGCCGACAGGGTCGCCGGGTCGCCAACGTGGCCGTTACCGCCTGGCAAAGCACTGAATCCGAGCCCATTGCGACAGCCCGCGCCCATTTCAAAATTGAAGAGCCCTTGAAATCCTGAACACAGCCCCCAACTCTGATGACAACCCGCCGCCGACCCTGAAGGTCGCGGCCACTGCCATCTGATTGGAGTTTGATGACCATGAGTGTGGAAACTCAAAAGGAAACCCTGGGCTTCCAGACCGAGGTGAAGCAACTGCTGCACCTCATGATCCATTCGCTGTATTCCAACAAGGAAATCTTCCTTCGCGAATTGATCTCGAACGCCTCTGACGCTGTCGATAAATTACGTTTCGAAGCCCTGTCCAAGCCTGAATTGCTGGAAGGTGGCGCCGAACTGAAAATCCGTGTGAGCTTCGACAAGGACGCTAAAACCGTCACCCTCGAAGACAACGGCGTTGGCATGAACCGTGAGGAAGCGATCACCCACTTGGGTACCATCGCCAAATCCGGCACTGCCGACTTCATGAAACACCTCTCTGGCGATCAGAAGAAAGATTCGCACCTGATCGGTCAGTTCGGTGTGGGTTTCTACTCTGCATTCATCGTCGCCGACAAAGTCGATGTGTTCAGCCGTCGTGCCGGTGATGCGGCCAGCGAAGGCGTGCACTGGTCGTCCAAGGGCGAAGGCGATTTTGAAGTCGCCACCATTGAGAAAGCCGAGCGCGGCACTCGCATCGTCCTGCACCTGAAATCCGGTGAAGACGAATTCGCCGATGGCTGGCGTCTGCGCAACATCGTCAAGAAGTACTCCGACCACATCGCCCTGCCGATCGAGTTGCCAAAAGAAGTGGCCGCCGTTGAAGGTGAAGAGACGCCGGCCGTTGAATGGGAAACCGTCAACCGCGCCAGCGCCTTGTGGACCCGTCCTCGCACCGAAGTGAAGGACGAGGAATACCAGGAGTTCTACAAGCACGTTGCTCACGATTTTGAGAACCCGCTGAGCTGGAGCCACAACAAGGTCGAAGGCAAGCTCGAATACAGCTCGCTGCTCTACGTGCCGGCC
>NZ_JBFUKU010000203.1:0-9965 GCF_056400685.1 Pseudomonas sp. P5_A12
GTGCTGGGCTACATCGTCGCCGGTTTCATCATCGGCCCGCACACGCCGCCGTTCAGCCTGATTCACGACGAGGACACCATCAAGACCCTCGCGGAGCTCGGGGTGATCTTCCTGATGTTCTGCCTCGGTCTGGAATTCAGCCTGCGCAAGTTGTTCAAGGTCGGCGCCACGGCGTTTATCGCGGCGTTCCTGGAAATCGTGCTGATGATCTGGATCGGCTACGAGATCGGTCGATGGTTCGGCTGGAACACCATGGACTCACTATTCCTAGGCGCGATCCTGGCGATTTCCTCGACCACCATCATCGTCAAGGCACTCAACGACCTGAAGATGAAGAACGAGCGCTTCGCGCAATTGATCTTCGGTGTGCTGATCGTCGAGGACATCCTCGGTATCGGCATCATCGCGTTACTGTCGAGTATCGCGGTCAGCGGCACGGTCAGCTCCGGCGAAGTGTTTTCTACGGTCGGCAAGCTCTCGCTATTCATGATTGTCGCGCTGGTCATCGGGATTTTGCTGGTGCCACGGCTGCTGGCGTACGTGGCCAAATTCGAAAGCAACGAGATGCTGCTGATTACCGTGTTAGGCCTGTGTTTCGGCTTCTGTCTATTGGTGGTCAAACTCGAATACAGCATGGTGCTCGGCGCGTTCTTGATTGGCGCGATCATGGCTGAATCGCGACAACTGTTGAAAATAGAGCGCTTGATTGAACCGGTTCGCGACTTGTTCAGCGCAATATTCTTCGTGGCCATCGGCCTGATGCTTGATCCGATGATTCTGTTGCAATATGCCTGGCCGATTGCGGTCATTACCGTGGCTGTAGTGCTTGGGAAGATGCTGTCCTGCGGCCTTGGCGCGTTTATCGCCGGCAATGATGGGCGCACCTCACTGCGCGTGGGGATGGGTCTTTCGCAGATTGGCGAGTTTTCTTTCATCATCGCCGCGTTAGGCATGACGCTGCAGGTCACCAGCAACTTTCTCTATCCGGTCGCCGTGGCTGTTTCGGTGATTACCACGCTGCTGACACCGTACCTGATCCGCGCGGCCGATCCGCTATCGATCAAGCTTGCTGGCGTGATGCCGCAACGGTTGGGCAGGGTTTTGGGTATGTACGGCGAATGGCTACGCAGCATTCAGCCGCAGGGCGAGGGCGCGCTGCTGGCGTCGATGATTCGGCGGATTTTGTTGCAGGTAGGGATCAATCTGGCGTTGGTGATTGCGATTTTCTTCTCGGGTGCGTATTTCTCCGAGCGCATGTCCCCCTGGCTGCAGGACTGGATCAGCGACCCGAGTTGGCAGAAAGCATTGATTTGGGGCGGTGCACTGCTGTTGTCGCTGCCATTCCTGATCGCCGCCTATCGCAAGCTTAAGGCGCTGTCGCTGCTGTTGGCAGAGATGGGGGTGAAACCGGAGATGGCAGGCCGCCACACGCAGCGAGTGCGTCGGGTGATCGCCGAAGTGATTCCGATCCTCTCGCTGCTGGTGATATTCCTGCTACTGGCAGCCTTGTCGGCCAGTATTCTCCCAACCAACAAGTTGCTGGTATTGATCATCGTAGTCGCTGCCGCCGTTGCGGCATTGCTCTGGCGCTGGTTCATCCGCGTACATACGCGGATGCAGGTGGCCTTGCTCGAAACCCTGGACAACAACAACGATGCATCCGGCCACTGACATCGTCCCGTAGCAGCTGGCGCAGCCTGCGTCCGGCTGCGAAGCGGCCGCAATATCAGGCTACGAGGTGTTTCAGGAAAAACGAGTCATCCGGGTTTACGACTGCTGCGTCCGAACGCGGCCCGAACCGGACGCAGGCTGCGCCAGCTGCTACAAAGTCGGGTTAGCTAAATCAGCTTTCCAGCCAGACGTCCCGCGCCCAGTGCCATACCGATTCCCAGGTTTCTTCGGCGAGCAGTTCTTCCTCGGCCAACCACAACACCACGGTGCCGTCTTCTTCGACCAGGTAGTAGTTGTCACCGTCCTGGCAGATCGGAATCATGCTGCGATCGACACCAGCGTCCCAGGCGTTGGCAGCAACGTCCGGCAGGTAGGTGTGGGATTGCGGGTCGGTGACGGTCACCGGTTCCAGGCTGCCGTAGACCACGTCGCTGACGGTCAGCAAAAATTCTCTGAAGACGAACGGAATGTCGATGAACAGTTGTTCTTCGATTTCCACGATCTGATCTTCGTCAGGCAGCTCCAAGGGGACCGGTACCGGTTCGTTGGCTTCACGCAGTTGTTCAATGATTTCTTCCACGTCCGGGATCCTCTTGCTTGATGGCGCGGTTTAGTTGGGGCGGTTTATACAGTAGCTCGCTATAGATGCAACCGCGAAATAGAAAACCCCAGCCGAGGCTGGGGTTTTTATTACAGCATGCTTAACGCAGTGGGGATCAGCCGTTCTGGCGGATACCGGCCACCAGCCAAGGCTGGTTTTCGCCCTGTGGACGTTCCATGTTCCAGCTTTCGCTGAACACTTCGCCCTGGTCGAAACGCGAGGTCTTCGACACGCCGCTGAAGGTCAGGGTGGCGATGGTCTTGTCGGCACGGTCATCCACGCCGTCCAGTTGAACATTGAGGTTATCAATGTAGGTGGACTGGAAACCTTCGCCCAGGTCGGCGCGTTCGCGCTTGAGGAACTCGAGCAGCTGCGGGGTCACGAACTCCGCGATCTTGTCCATTTCGTTAGCGTCCCAGTGTTGCTGCAGGGACTGGAAGTGGTTGCGGGCCGCTTCAATGAAGTTCTTTTCATTGAACCAGGCCGGCGCATTGATTACCGGACGAGCGGCAACCGGTGCAGCTGAACCGCCGAAGATCGAACCGCCAGCAGGTTTCTGTTCAAACACTTCACGCTGCATCGGCGCGTGACCTGCTGGAACCAAATGCTCCTGTTGCTTGCGAYGACGAGCGGCGATGAAGCGGAAGACCAGGAAGGCGATGACCGCCATGATCAGGATGTCGAAGATCTGCATGCCCTCGAAGCCGCCGCCCATGAACATGGAGGCCAGCAGGCCACCGGCAGCGATGCCGGCGAGAGGGCCGAGCCAGCGGGAAGCACCGCCCGCCTTGGCGGCAGCGCCTGCGGCACCGGCAGCACCAGCAGTCGCCGCAGCACCGCCCATGCCTGGAGAAGAAGGTGCCATTTGGCTGGTCTGGTGAGTCGGCGCAGCGCCGGAGCTCTTGCCGCCACCAAAGCGCTTGGCGTTGGCGTCGAGACTCATCGTCAGGCCGATGCACAACGCCATGGCGATGCTAAGAAAACGTTTCATAAAGGGTAATCCCATTTTGTGGATGCACGCGCGCCATGTTGCACAGCTGAAGTGTTGCTGGCTAGCGGTAGAGTGTTTCGGGCTTTTGCCTGACAGGTTGCATTTAGCTTCAGTCAGCGCAATAAGGCCTTTTACTTTTGTCTGTAGGACGAGAGGATAAGTTCTGTAGGAAAGGCGAGCGGCGCCACTGCGCGATCAAACTGTGGGAGCGAGCCTGCTCGCGATAGGCGCACCGCGGAATAGCAAGCACACCGCGTCATCGTTCATCGCGAGCAGGCTCGCTCCCACAGAAATGCTCCCTGACGGTCGCCCTTAAATAGCTTCCAGCTTCGCGTAACCGAGCATCAGCCACTTGCTGCCTTCGCTGAAGTTCACTTGCACCCGTGCCTGAGCGCCAGCGCCTTCGAAATTCAGGATCACGCCGTCGCCAAACACCGAGTGTCGTACGGTCTGGCCGAGACTGAAACCGGTGTCCGGGATCTCGCTGCCGCCAAACAGGCTGCTGGAACTCTGCTGCTGTCCGCCACCGAATGGACGGCTGACGCTGTTGGACAGCCGCACTTCCTGGATCAGGCCTTTGGGCACTTCTCGTACGAAGCGCGACACCTTGTTGTAGGTTTCGCTGCCGTACAGGCGTCGGGTCTCAGCATAGGTCATCACCAGATTCTGCATGGCACGGGTGATGCCGACGTAGGCCAGACGGCGTTCTTCCTCAAGACGGCCGGGCTCTTCCAGGCTCATCTTGTGCGGGAACAGGCCTTCTTCCATGCCCACCAGGAACACGTAAGGGAATTCCAGGCCCTTGGCGCTGTGCAAGGTCATCAGCTGAATGCTGTCTTCGTGCTCTTCAGCCTGGGTATCCCCGGCTTCCAGCGATGCATGACCAAGGAACGCGGCCAGCGGCGTCAGGTCTTCGTCTTCTTCCGCGTTTTCGAAGTTGCGTGCAGCGCTGACCAGTTCCTCAAGGTTTTCTACCCGAGCCTGGCCCTTTTCGCCTTTTTCCGCCTGGTGATAGGCAATCAACCCGGATTGCTCGATGACCGTCTGAGTCATCAGGTGCAGGGGCATTTCCATGCACTTGGCGGCGAGATTTTCGATCAGCTCGATAAAGGCGCCGAGCGCACCAGCAGCGCGACCGGTCAGGCCTTTGTTAGCCACCAGCAGGCGCATGGCTTCCCACATCGACACATCGCTGTGACGGGCGTGGTCGCGGATCGCCTCGACGGTTTTCTCGCCGATGCCACGGGCCGGGACATTGATCACCCGCTCCAGCGCCGCATCATTGCCACGGCCTTCCAGCAAGCGCAGATAAGCCATGGCGTTCTTGATCTCTGCCCGCTCGAAGAAGCGCTGACCGCCATAGATACGGTACGGAATGCGCTCGCGCAGTAAGGCTTCTTCCAAAACGCGCGATTGGGCGTTGGAGCGGTACAAAATCGCGATATCGCTACGGGCCAAGCCGGTTTTCAGCGCACTTTCAATGGTTTCCACCACGTAGCGTGCTTCATCGTGTTCATTGAATGCGGCGTACAGGTTGATCGCTTCGCCTTCGCCGCCGTCGGTCCACAGCTCTTTGCCCATGCGCCCGGTGTTGTTGGCAATCAGGGCGTTGGCGGCCTTGAGGATCCCGGCCGTGGAACGGTAGTTCTGCTCCAGACGAATGGTCTCGGCATCCGGGAAGTCGTCGGAGTACTGATAGATGTTCTCGATTTTCGCGCCACGCCAGCCGTAAATCGACTGATCGTCGTCGCCCACCACCATCAGGCTGTCACCGCCCTTGGCCAGCAAACGCAACCAGGCGTACTGCACGGCGTTGGTGTCCTGGAACTCGTCCACCAGAATGTGCCGGAAGCGCTTCTGGTAATGAGCAAGCAAGCCCGGGTGATCGCGCCACAAATCGAGGGCACGCAGCAGCAATTCAGAGAAATCGATCACGCCGGCGCGCAGGCAAGCGGCCTCGTAGGCCTCATAAATGCTGCGCATGGTTGCCAGGTACAGGTCGCCGCTGGCTTGAATATGTTGCGGGCGCAGACCTTCGTCTTTTTGCCCGTTGATGAACCACTGGGCCTGTCGGGCCGGCCAGCGTTGTTCGTCCAGACCCAGCTCGCGGATCACCCGCTTGACCAGCCGTTGCTGGTCATCGCTGTCGAGAATCTGGAAGGTCTGGCTCAGGCCGGCTTCCTGCCAGTGCGCACGCAGCAAGCGGTGCGCCAGGCCGTGGAAGGTGCCAACCCACATGCCGGCCGGGTTGAGCCCCATCAGCTGCTCGATGCGCTGACGCATCTCGGCCGCAGCCTTGTTGGTGAAGGTCACCGACAGGATTGAGTGGGGCGAGGCGTTTTCGACCTGGATCAACCAGGCGATACGGTGCACCAGCACTCGGGTTTTACCGGAGCCAGCACCGGCCAGGACCAACTGACGACCCACGCGGGCAGCTACGGCCTGGCGTTGGGCATCGTTGAGGGAGTTCAGCAGAAGGGAGAGATCATCGCGCATCGGGGCATTCTAGGGTGCGCCGACACACCGGGCAAACCGAGCTTTGCATTAGCCGATGAAAGATCCATCAAAGACGACCGGTCAGTCAGTGGTCGCAGGCGTTGGCGGGTCGCGCTCCAACGGTTTTGGAGGGGCGGCGGGGGGCTGAAATATTGTCGAATTTATGATCCGGGGCAGTTTGGTAAGGGCATTGGCTTGTGTATGCTCCGTCGACGTTTCGGGCTCATGCTCATCATTATAAGAACAAGAACATTGCCTATGACCCTCAGCATCGACCTGTCGGGCCCCACGGTGGAGCCTCGGGTTATCCGCAAACAATACGCCAGGGAAATGGCGGTCGAACGCACGCGCCTGCTATATCAAGGCTCGCTGCTGCCCACGTTACTCATGTTGATCAATGGTCTGGTCTGCGCCCGTTTGCTCTGGAATCCGCAGCGCCATTTCCTGGTCAGCGTCTGGCTGGTGTGGCTGTTGTCGCTGGTGGCGTTACGGGTGATTCAGGTGGCGGCCTTCGATTCGGCGATTCCTGACCGGCAGGCGCATCCGATCTGGCGTCGTATGTTTTTGCTCGGCTCTGGCCTCACCGGCCTGACGCTGGCCGGCGCCGGTATTGCGTTGGTGCCCGCCGACAATTTCATACAGCAAGCGTGGGTGTTCGGCCTGATCGGCGCCGCCGCCCTTTCCGCCAGTGTTGCGTACGCGGTCAGCCTGCCGGCGTTCCTGTCTTTTACTTTGCCCTGCCTGTTGCCGGCCATCATCTATTTATTCTGGGGTGGCGACGCACAGGGTCAAGGCTGGGGTTGGTTCGGGTTGATTTTGTTGGGGGCGCTGAGTGTGATCGCCTGGCAGATCAACCGCCTGATCGACCGCGGATTGCTGCGGCGCTTCCAGAATCAGGCATTGATCGAGCACTTGCAGCAAGCGCAAAGCCGTAGCGATCAACTCAATCACGAACTTGCCAAGGAAATCGACCAGCGCCGCTGCGCCGAAGACCAACTGCGTGAAGCCCAAGTCGAACTGGAAAGCCGTGTTGCCCAGCGCAGTCTGGAGCTGGATGCCGCGAACCAGGCTCTGGGCAAGAGTGAAGCGCGGCTGGCGTTGGCGTTGAATGCCAGCGAACTCGGGCTGTGGGACTGGAACCTGAAAACCGATGAAGTCTATCACACACAGGTCCAGGAGTTGTTCGGCCTGGCGCCAGAGTACGTGACGGCGATGCTTCGTCATCTCAAACCGAGACTGCACCCGGAAGATGTGCCGGTACTGAAGCGAACGTTGGTCGAGCATTTGAAAGGCCGCAGCGAGGACTACCAGGTCGAGTACCGCGTGCGGCATGGCGATGGCCACTGGGTCTGGATTGAGGATCGCGGCCGGGCCGTTGAGCGCAGCCAAAATGGTCGTGTGGTCCGTATGGTCGGTACCCGTCGTGACATCAGCGCAACCAAGCGTCAGGAGGACCAGCGTCAACTGGCGGCGACCGTGTTTGAGGCCGCCAGCGAAGGCATCGTGATTTTCGACCCCGATTATGCGTTGATCGCGATCAATCAGGCCTTCAGCCGAGTCACCGGCTATGACATCGACGACATGTTGGGCCGTAACGTTGTCGAGTTACCGTGCAGTCGCGATGCGCGCCGACACTATGGTGCAATTCATCACGCATTGGAGCAGCACGGGACCTGGCAAGGCGAGTTGGTGGAGACCCGTAAAAATGGCGAGCTCTATCCGCAATGGCTGCAACTGAACGTGGTGCGCGATACGAGGGGAAACGTCAGTCATATTGTCGGCTTCTTCGCCGATCTATCGGCTCGGCGAGAATCCGAAGAGCGCATGCGTTATCTGACCCACTACGACGAGCTGACGGGCCTGGCGAACCGTTCGTTGTTCCGGGAACGGTTGCGCGAGGCCCATCAGCGGGTGCGTCAGGGCGGGCGTAGCCTGGCATTGCTGCACATCAATCTGGATCGCTTCAAATTACTCAATGACAGCCTGGGTCATGACGTCGCCGACCAACTGCTGCAGAAAATGTCCCGACGCCTGGTCAACGCACTGCCAGAGGCCGACACGATTGCAAGGCTTTCCGGGGATGAGTTTGCGGTGCTGTTCGATGCCTACGCAAACCTGTCGAGCCTGGCGCGAGTGGCGAAACGTTTGTCGAGCAAGCTGCGTTTACCGGTCACCGTTGATGGTCATGAACTGGTGATCAGTGCGTCCATGGGCATCAGCATGTTGCCGGACAACGCGCGGGAAATTACTGCGTTGGTCAGTCAGTCGAACATAGCCATGCAACACGCCAAACACTTGGGTGGCGATAACTTCCAGTTTTATACCGAAAGCCTGCAAGCCAGCACCCTTGAGCGTTTGCAGCTGGAAAACCAGCTGCGCAAAGCCATTGAAGAACAGCAGCTGAAAGTTTTTTACCAGCCCAAACTCTGCCTTGCCACGGGCCGACTGAACGCCGCCGAAGCGTTGGTGCGCTGGGATCATCCGACCATGGGTCGGGTGCCGCCGGGAGATTTTATCGGTCTGGCCGAGGAAATCGGCCTGATCGGCCCGATCGGCGAATTTGTATTGCGTCAGGCCTGCTGGCAAGCCTGCGAGTGGCAGCGGCAGGGGCTTGAACCGATCCGGGTGTCGGTCAACCTGTCGGTGCATCAATTGCGTCAGGGCAAGCTCGTCAGTCTTGTGCGCCAAGTGCTGGAAGAAACCGGTCTGGCGCCGCACTACCTGGAGCTGGAACTCACCGAAAGCCAATTGCTGGACAGTGTCGAGCACATCATCGCGACCTTCCAGCAGTTGCGAAATCTGGGGGTGAAGCTGGCGATTGACGATTTCGGCACCGGGTATTCGTCCCTGAGCTACCTCAAGCGTATCCCGGTGGACTACGTGAAGATCGATCAGGCGTTTATTCGCGGTCTGGGGGAGGGTAGCGAGGATGCGGCGATTACCCGGGCGATTATTGCGATGGCGCATGGTTTATCGCTAAAGGTTGTGGCCGAAGGTGTGGAGCGGCAGGAGCAGCTGGAGTTTTTGAAAGTCGAGCGCTGCGATGAAGTGCAGGGCTATTTGATCAGTCGTCCGGTCGAGGCCGATGCACTGGCTAAGCTGTTGCATAAGGATGCGAACCCCTTATAAGTGCTACATGGAGCGCATGTAGCGTGGAATGGGGACATTGAGTTACGCATTGAGCAGGCAAAAAGCCGATTCTTGTAGTATAACTACAAGCTTGCTACATCCCCGGCAACTGCCAATAACAAAGAGTCCAGCCCTTTGAATCTGCTGCAACACATCGCCCAGTCACGCCACCTCTTACGCAAGTCGGAGCTCAAGGTCGCCGACCACGTGCTGCTTGACCCTGCGGCAGTGATGCACAGCTCCATGGCCGACCTGGCCCACAGCGTCGGCATCAGCGAGCCGACCATCGTGCGCTTTTGCCGCGCCATTGGTTGCTCCGGTTTTCAGGATTTGAAACTCAAGCTGGCGCAGAGCCTGGCGGCCGGTGCGAGCTTTGGCCAGTTTGCGATCCATGAAGACGACTCCGTTGCTGACTACAGCCTGAAAATCTTTGACACCACCCTGCATACCTTGATGGAAGTTCGCGAGAAGCTCGATCCGGTTGAGTTGCAGCGGGCTGTGTCCCTGATGTCCCAGGCCCAGCGCGTCGAGTTTTATGGCTTTGGTGCATCGGGTGCGGTGGCTGCGGATGCCCAGCACAAATTCTTCCGTTTGCTTCTGACGGCGGCAGCGTATTCCGACCCACACATGCAAGCGATGTCGGCAGTAACGTTGAAGCCGAGCGACGTGGCGATCTGTATTTCCCAGTCCGGGCGTTCCAAGGATCTGCTGATCACGGCCAACCTGGTACGTGAAAGTGGTGCCTCGTTGATCACCTTGTGCCCAAGCCAGACGCCGCTGGCGGAACTGTCGACCGTCAATCTGGCGATCGACGTGCACGAAGACACCGAAATCTACACACCGCTGACCTCGCGTATCGCTCACCTGGTGGTGATCGACGTATTGGCGATGGGCGTGGCCATGGCGCGCGGGCCGAGTCTGGTCAACCACCTCAAGAGCGTCAAACGCAGCCTACGCAGCTTGCGGCTGTCGCCCAAGTCGGTGAAAGCGCTGGACGACTGACGTCGTCGTAAGGTCGTTCCGACCTTAATCGCGAGCAGGCTCGCTCCCACATTTAATCGCGTTCTCCTGTGGGAG